>JAEWYD010000369.1 GCA_023462275.1 Actinomycetes bacterium | reverse complement strand
CGCCGACGGGCTCGGCGCACCCCAGGTGGTCTTCACACGGCCGGAGGTGGCGTCGGTCGGGCGCACGGAGGCCGCGGCACGGCGAGCCGGGCTCCGGGTGCGCGCGGTGGACGTGCCGCTCACCTCTGCCGCGGGCGCGGCGTTCCTCGCGGACGGGAGCGGCACGGCCCGGATCGTCGTCGACGAGGACCGCGGCGTCATCGTGGGCGCCACCTTCGTCGGGACGGCGGTGGCCGAGATGCTGCACGCGGCCACGATCGCCGTCGTCGGCGAGGTGCCCCTGACCACGCTGTGGCACGCGGTCCCCGCGTACCCCACGGTCAGCGAGGTGTGGCTCCGGCTGCTCGAGGCCTACGGCCTCTGAGCCGTCGGAGCCGGACCCGGCCGGTCAGCCGGCGGCCAGCTGACCGTCCGAGGAGAACACCAGCCCCAGCACGACCTGGCCCTGCTGCAGCGCCGCCTTGGTGAGCGGGCCGCCGGCGTCCAGCGACGTGAAGTCGGTGATGTCGAGGCCGTACTTCTCCTCGAGCCCCGGCTGGCAGTACGGCCGCTCCGGGCACTCCGGCGGGCCGCCGAGCGTGATCCCGCCGCAGGCGGCCGCGAGGTCGCTGAGGGTGCTCACGTCGTACTTCTCCGCGAAGCCCGTCGTCACCGCGAAGGCGTTCTGGTCCTGCGCGGCGGCCGGGGTACCGAAGACGAGCCCGCGCTGGCTGCCGAGGTCCGTGAGGGCGGCCGTGGTGGCGTCGAGGTCGGGCGACGCGAGCGGCGTGGCGTCGGGGCCATTCACCGAGGAGTTGAGGAACTCCGTCAGCGTGCCCACGTACTCCGGGACGACCGTGAGGTCACCGCTCTCGAGCGCCGGCTCGTAGGTCTCCCGGTTGCCGATCGTCTGCACCGACGCGTCGAAGCCGGCGGCCCGCAGCGCACCCGCGTACACCTCGGCGAGCGTGGCGCTCTCGGAGAAGTTGGCCGCTCCGACCACGACGGCCGACCCGCCGCCGACCTGCTCGGCCTTGTCGAGCCCCTGCTCGGCGACGAACTCGGCAGCCACCTCGCTGGAGGTGCGCCGCTCGACGTCGACGGCCCGGTTGAGCCCGATCAGCGTCTGGGTGTCGAGCGTCGCGGAGACCGTGTCCAGCACGTCGACCAGCCCGGGCGACGCCTGGGCCGCCGCGGCGTTCACCGCCGGGATGATGTTGTCCACGGTCTGCAGGCCCTTGTCGTCCGCGAGGACGACGAGGTCCTGGCCGGGGACGGCCTCGCACGCAGCGAGCGCCGTCGCGCTCGACCCGCCGGTCTGCGCCGGTGCGCTCGGCGCGCTCCCGGACGAGCCCGGGTCGCCGCAGGCGCCGAGGAAGAGGACACCGGCCGCGAGGGCTGCCGGGACGAGTGCCGAGCGTGCGCGCATCGATCGTCTCCTGTCGCGAGTCGGGCGGCCGCCGCGGGCCACCGGCTGTCGATCACCGACGCTAACCGCAACGTCCGACACGTTCTTCCCGAACGCCCGGATCCGTCCCGATCCGCCGCATCCCCCGCATCCCCGCGCGGGACGCCGGCCGGGCCCGCGGGGCGCCCTCAGACTCTGCGCACCAGCAGCCCGCGCGGCGTCACGGCCCGCTGGCCCAGCGCCGTCAGACCCTCGACGAGCAGGGAGAGGACCGCGACGAGCAGCGCCCCTGCCAGGACTTCGCCGAAGCGGCGGGTCGCGAAGCCGGTGACGATGATCGTGCCGAGCCCGCCCCCGCCCACCAGGGCGGCCAGCGGCACGGTCGCGACCACCTGCACGGCGGCCGTCCGCAGCCCCGCGGCCACGAGCGGCACCGCGAGCGGGAGCTCCACCTGCAGGAGCGACCGGGTGCCGGACATCCCCATGCCGCGCGCGGCGTCGCGGACGGCCGGGTTCACGCTGGCGACGCCCGTGACCGTGTTCGCGAGGATCGGGGGCAGGGCGAAGACCGCCGCCGCGACGACCGTCGGCACGTTGCCGAAGCCGAGGCCGCTCGAGGCGAAGATGAAGAGCAGGGCGAGCGTCGGCAGCGCCCGAGTCGTGTTCGTGGCCACGACCACGGGCCCCGCGCCGCGTCCCCGGTGCCCCAGCCAGACGCCGAGCGGCAGGGCCACGGCCGCCGCGGCCACGACGGCGACGACCGACATCGTCAGGTGCTCCGCCGTCAGGGCCGGCACGCCGTGGGTGCCCTGCCAGTTGAGGGGGTCGTTGAGCCAGCGCAGGGCCTGCGCCAGGACGCCGTCGCCGCTCATCCGCGCCGCCCCGCCCGTACCCACGGCGTGGCGAGGCGCCCGGCCGCCCAGAGGACGACGTCGGCCACCAGCGCGAGCGCCAGGGTCAGCACGGTCGCCGTCGCGATCTCCGCGCGGTACTGCGAGTTGAACCCGCGGTACATGAGCTGCCCGAGGCCCCCGTAGCCGACCACCACCCCGATCGTGACCAGCGCGACCGTGGACACCGTCGCCAGCCGGAGCCCGGTGACGACGGCGGGCAGCGCGTTGGGCAGGCGGACGGTCAGCAGCAGGCGCACGGGACCGTAGCCGAGGCCGCGGGCGGCGTCGGTCACCGCCGGGTCCACCTGGTCGAGCCCGACGACGACGTTGCGCAGCAGCAGCAGGAGCGCGTACGCGACCAGGCCCACGAGGACCGTGACCCGCCTGTCGTGCAACCACGGGTAGAGCCCCGCGAAGAGTGCGAGGGACGGCACCGTGTACAGCACGCCCGCGGAGCCGAGCACCACGCCCGTGAGCCGGCGCCGCCCGTGCACCGCGAGCGCGAGGGGCACCGCGAGCACCGTCGCGAGGGCCACCGCCTGGACGGTGAGCGACACGTGCTGGCCGAGCGCCTCGACGATGTCGCCGGAGTTGGCGCGCACGTAGTCCCACGAGAACCACGGGTTCGGGACGTCGGTGCTCACCTCGTGGACGCTACCTCCGGGGGCCGACAGGCGCGTGCGCGTCGGTGGGTCGAGGTAGCGTCCCGGACATGACGCCGTCGGACGCCTCGACCCGAGCTGTGCCTGAGGCTGCGCCCGCGCTCGAGTCCGACGTCGTCATCGAGCTGGCCGGCGTGCGCAAGGAGTACCCGGACGGCACGGTCGCGGTGGAGGGGCTCGACCTGCAGGTCCGCGAGCACGAGATCGTTGTGCTCATCGGCCCGTCGGGCTGCGGCAAGTCGACGACGCTGCGCATGGTCAACCGGCTGGTCGAGCCCACGTCGGGGCGCGTGCTGGTCGAGGGTCGCGACGTCGCTTCGGTGGACCCCGTGGCCCTGCGCCGGCGCATCGGCTACGTCATCCAGAACGTCGGGCTCTTCCCGCACCGCACCGTGGCGCAGAACGTGGCCACCGTGCCGGCGCTGCTCGGCTGGGACCGGCGCCGCGCCGCTGAGCGCGTCGACGAGCTGCTCGACCTGGTCGGCCTCGACCCCGCCACCTACCGCCGACGGTTCCCCCACCAGCTCTCGGGCGGCGAGCAGCAGCGCGTCGGCGTCGCGCGGGCGCTGGCGGCCGACCCGCCGGTGCTGCTCATGGACGAGCCGTTCGGCGCGGTGGACCCGGTCGGCCGCCGGCGCCTGCAGCAGGAGTTCTGGCGCATCCAGCGCCGGCTCGGCACGACGGTGGTGCTCGTCACGCACGACCTGGACGAAGCGGTCCGCCTCGGCGACCGCATCGCGGTGCTGTCCCGCGGCGGTCGGCTGGAGCAGGTGGCCGACGCCGTCACCCTCCTCGCGCGCCCGGCCGCGGGCATGGTGGCCGACTTCGTGGGCGCGGGCGCGGCCGCTCGCCTCCTCGGCGTCACCGAGGTGGCGCTGCCCGACGTGGACCGCACCCGCGCGGCCGACGGCGGGGCGGCGGCCCGGGAC
>JAEWYD010000368.1 GCA_023462275.1 Actinomycetes bacterium | reverse complement strand
CCCCCGCCGCCCGCGCCGCCCCGCGCCGCGCGGGCCGTCCACCCACCGTTCGAAGGGGCAGATCGAATGGCATCCGTGCTCGTCCTCACCGCCAGCCCGTCCCGGGTCTCGCGGACCGCCGCGCTCGCGCGGCACGTCGCCGACGACCTCGTGCGCGACGGCCACTCCGTCCGCGAGCTCACCCTGCGCGAGCTGCCGCCGCCGGCCCTGCTGGCCGCCGACACCACCGACCCCGGGATCGCCGCCGCCGTCCGCGCCGTGATCGCGAGCGACGCGCTCGTGGTCGCCACGCCCATCTACAAGGCCTCGTACTCCGGGCTGCTCAAGGTCTTCCTCGACCTGCTGCCGCAGGCGGCGCTCGCCGGCAAGGTCGTCCTCCCGCTGGCGACCGGCGGCACGATCGCGCACCTCCTGGCGATCGACTACTCCCTGCGCCCCGTGCTCCAGTCGCTCGGCGCCCAGCACATCACCGCCGGCCGGTTCGTGCTCGACACCCACATCGACCACACGTCCGGCGGCCCCGTGCTGCTCGACGAGACGGCCCGGGACTGCATCCAGCGCACCGCGGCCGCCTTCCGCGACGCCCTGCGCCAGCCGGCGCAGCTCGCGACCGCATGAGCGGGCGCCCCGCCCGCGCGACGCACCACCCGGTCCCCGACCGTCCCGACCATCCCACGCACCCGACCACGCACCCGACCCACCCGACGTACCCGACACCAGGGGGAGACATGCCCAAGCAGATCCACGTCAACGGATTCGAGATGGCCACGCCCGGCCACATCAACCACGGCCTGTGGCGCGTGCCCGGCAACCGCCGGACGCAGTACAAGGACCTCGACTACTGGACCGACCTCGCTCGGCTCCTCGAGCGCGGCCTCTTCGACGCGGTCTTCCTGGCCGACGTCGTCGGGACGTACACGACCTACAAGGGCAGCCGCCGCGCGGCGCTGCGCGCGGGCATGCAGGTGCCGAACATCGATCCCGCGTTCGTGGTCCCCGCCATGGCGGCCGTGACCGAGCACCTCGGCTTCGCGGTGACCTCGACGACGACGTACGAGCCCCCGTTCGGGCACGCGCGCCGCCTCTCCACGCTCGACCACCTCACCCGGGGCCGCCTCGCCTGGAACATCGTGACGGGCTACCTGCCCGACGCCGCGCTCAACTACGGGCTGTCGGAGCAGATCAAGCACGACGACCGCTACGCGATCGCCGACGAGTACCTCGAGGTCGTCTACCGCCTGCTCGAGGGCTCCTGGGAGGACGACGCGGTCGTCCTCGACGCCGAGAACCTCATCTACACCGACCCGGACAAGGTCCACGAGATCGGCTTCGAGGGCGAGTACTACAGGGTGGCCGGCCCGCACCTGTCCGAGCCGTCGCCGCAGCGCACGCCCGTGCTCTACCAGGCCGGCACGTCCAGCCGCGGCAAGGGTTTCGCGGCGCGGCACGCCGAGGCCGTGTTCCTGCTGCCGCGCGACGACCAGCAGGCGCGCGAGGAGATCGCCGACCTGCGGCGGCTGGCCGTCGAGGCGGGCCGGGCGCCCGACCACGTCAAGGCGTTCGTCGGCGCCGAGGTCGTCGTCGCGCCGACGCGGGCGGAGGTCGAGGACAAGGTGGCGCTGCTCCAGGAGTACCGGGACGTCGAGGGGCACCTCGTGCTCTTCAGCGGCTGGGCCGGCATCGACCTGTCCGGCGACGACACCGACTCCTACCTCGAGTACAAGGCCGGCGACGCCATGCAGACCTTCGAGCGGATGTGGTCGGAGGGCTCGGATCGCAAGAAGGTGGGCGAGCTCGTCCAGCACCTGTCCCGGCCCGAGAACGACAACCGGTTCATCGCCGGGACGCCGAGCGAGGTCGCCGACCGGATCGAGGAGTTCATCGACACCACCGACGCCGACGGCATCAACCTCATCCAGCACCTCTCGCCGGGCACGTTCGCCGACTTCGTCGAGTACGTGGTGCCCGAGCTGCAGCGGCGCGGGCGCTACCGCACCGCCTACACGCCCGGCGAGACGCTGCGCGAGCGGCTGCTCGGGGAGGGCGACGGCCGCGTCCTCGCCGACCACCCGGCGGCGCAGTTCTCGGCCGCCCGGGCGTCGCTGCCCGTCGGCTGAGCCGCCGAACCGCCGAACCGGACGAACCACCGAGGAGAACCGATGAGCACCGCCACCACGCCGTCGACGGCCACGGCCGACGACCTCCCGCGCCTCAAGACGCTGCGCGTCGCGACGACGTGGGAGGGGCGTCAGAGCGCCCGCCACCGCGTCAGGTCCTTCGAGGTCCGCACGGGCGAGCCCGAACGGGTCGGTGGGGACGACAGCGCCCCCACGCCCATGGAGCTCATCCTCGCCGGGCTGGACGGCTGCCTCGCCGTCGTCGTCGAGACCGTCGCCGCCGAGCGGGGCGTGCCGCTGCGCAGCCTCGAGCTGTCCTCCGAGGCGGTCATGGACCAGCGGGGCTTCGCCGGGGTTCCGGGCGTGCGCCCGTACTACACGACCATCCGGACCCGCGTCGTCCTCGACGCCGGTCCCGGCGGCGTCGCGGCACTGCGCGACGAGGTCCAGCGCCGGTGCCCGGCGCTGGGCCTCGTGCGGGCGGCCGACGTCGACGTCGAGCTCTCCTGGGAGGAGGCCCGGTGACCGCCGTCGGCGCCTGGACGATCGGCCTGGCCGTCGCCTACACCGTCCTGCTCGTGGGGCTCGGGCGGCGCGGCCGCCGGGGCGGCGGCTACTTCGTCGGCGGTCGCAGCCTGCACCCCATGACCGTGGCCTTCTGCATCACCGGCCTGTTCTCGGGCTCGTCGTTCATCTCGATCACCGAGCTGAGCTACCACACCGGGGTCTCGGCGATCTGGTACGGCGTCGCGGAGACGGTGCAGGTGCTCCTCATCGCGCTCCTGCTCGTCGCCCCGCTGCGCCGTCGGCTCGTCGTCACGGTCTCCGGGCTCATCGGCGACCGCTTCGGTCGCGGGCCGCGCGCGCTCGCGGGGGCGATCACGGCCGTCACCTTCCCCATGTGGTCGGTGGCGACGGCGATCGCGTTCGCCTCCGCCCTGCACGCGTTCACGGACCTGTCCATCCAGACCGCCGTGATCTTCACGGCCGTGCTGCTGCTCGCCTACCTGTGGGCCGGCGGCATGCGGTCCATCGCGCTGACGCAGACGGCGAACTGCGTCGTGTTCGCGGTGATGCTCACGATCGGCGCGGTGGCGGTCGGCATCCGGCCCGGCTGGTCGGGGCTGGTCGACGCCCTGGACGCCGCGCCCGCGCTCGCCGACCCGGTCGGCGTCGGCAGCCCGCTGATCATCGCGTGGTTCGGCACCTTCCTGGTCAACGTGGTGCTGGCCCAGGCCGCCTTCCAGATGGCGCTGTCCTGCCGGACCGCCGAGGGTGGCCGCCGGGGCATGATCACGGCGGCCGGCCTCGGCGCGCCGTTCATCGTGCTCGGCGTGGTGCTCGGCATCGCGGCGGCGGTCGTCGTCCCCGGCGAGCGCCTCGGGCTCGTCGCCGTGCCGCTCTACGTCGCGGACGTCCTGCCCGCACCGGTCGCCGGCCTGTTCCTCCTCGGCATCTGGGCCTGCGCGCTCGGCTGGGGGGCGCCGTGCCAGCTGTCCGGGGCGACGAGCCTCGGCCGTGACGTGGGCCGCGCCGTGCGGCCGGACGCCTCCGACGCCGACCTGGTCCGGTGGACCCGCTGGGCCCTGGTGGTCCTCACGGTCCTCATGGTCGTCTTCGGGTTCCTCCGGACCGAGCAGTCGGCCTGGTGGAACGTGCTGGCGTGGACGCTGCGCAACGGCTCCACGCTGGCCCCCGTGGTGGCGGCGCTGTTCTGGCCGCTCGCGACGCGGGCGGCGGCCTATGCGGCCCTCAGCGTCGGGTTCACGACGGGCCTGGCCTGGTACCACCTCGGCGGCTGGCAGCCGTCGGGCTTCTACCAGGGCGTCCACCCCGTGTGGGTCGGCATGGGCGCGAACCTCGTCACGCTCGTCGCCGTCACGCTCGTGCAGACGCGCGGCCGGCAGGTCCTGTCCCGCCGGCCGGCGCGACGCCGGTTCGCCGGTGCTGCCCTGACGGGTGCCCTGGCCGTCGCGGCGCTCACCGCGGCGACGTGGTCCTGGACGCACCCGCGGGGCGTCTCGGGCCTGGCCCTCTTCGCCGCGGTCGCGCTGGCCGCGATCGCCGCCGTCGCCGGCGTCGAGG
>JAEWYD010000367.1 GCA_023462275.1 Actinomycetes bacterium | reverse complement strand
CCCCTGGCCGCCGCGCTCGCCGGCGCCCTGGCGGGGGCGGACGCGCCGCTGGTCGTCGTCACCGCGACCGGCCGCGAGGCGGACGACCTGGCGCTCGCGCTGCACAGCTACCTGCCCGCCGAGCGGGTGGCCGTCCTGCCCGCATGGGAGACGCTCCCGCACGAGCGCCTCTCGCCCCGCTCGGACACGGTCGCGCGACGCCTCGCGGTCTTCCGCCGGCTCGCCCACCCCGACGACGCCCTGCACCCGGGGCCCATCGGCGTGCTCGCGGTGCCGGTCCGGGCGCTGCTCCAGCCGGTCGTCGAGGGCCTGGGTGACCTGGCGCCCGTCGCCATCGCGGTGGGGGACCAGGTGGACCTGGACGACGTCGCGACCCGCCTGGTCGCCGCGGCATACACGCGCGTGGACATGGTGGAGCGGCGCGGGGAGTTCGCCGTGCGCGGCGGCATCCTCGACGTCTTCCCGCCGACCGACGAGCACCCGCGCCGCGTCGAGCTCTGGGGCGACACGGTGGACGAGATCCGCTCGTTCGCCGTCGCCGACCAGCGCAGCCTCGAGCCCGCGACGGCGCTCTGGGCCCCGCCGTGCCGCGAGATCCTCCTGACCGACGCCGTGCGCGCCCGGGCGGCGGAGCTGCGCGAGGCGCTCCCCGGCGCGGCCGAGATGCTGGACAAGATCGCGGGCGGCGTGGCCGTCGAGGGCATGGAGTCGCTCGCGCCCGCGCTGGTCGACCGGATGGTCCCGGTGCTCGACCTCCTGCCGCGGCGCTCGCTGCTGGCCGTCGCCGACCCCGAGCGGGTGCGCCGTCGTGCGCACGACCTGGCTGCCACCACGCAGGAGTTCCTCGACGCCGCCTGGACCGCGGCGGCCGCCGGCGGCCGCACGCCCATCGACCTGCGCGCGGCATCGTTCGCCGAGTACGGCGCGACGCGCGAGGGCGCGCTCGCCCGCGACCTCGGGTGGTGGACGCTCAGCGCCTTCTCACTCGAGGCCGACGCCGGTGGGACGGCCGGTGCGGCACCCGAGGGCGCCGCCGGAGTCGAGGCGGACGGTGACGGCGCCGGTGACGGCGACCGTGACGGCTACCGTGACGGCGACGGCAGCCTGGTGGTCCGGGCCCGCGACGTGCACAGCTACCACGGCGAGGTGGCCCGCGCGCTGGCCGACCTCACCGAGCTCGCCCGCTCCGGCTGGCGCCTCGTGCTCGCCACCGACGGCGCCGGGCCTGCGCAGCGCCTCGTCGAGCAGCTCCGGGGGCACGACGTCCCGGCGCGCTCCGTCGCCGGCGTGCCCGAGGCGCCGGAGGCCGGCGTCGTGCACGTCGTCCCGGCCCCGATCGGCCGCGGCTTCGTGGCCGAGCCGCTGCGCCTGGCGCTCTTCACCGAGGCGGACCTCACGGGCCGCGCGGGGACGACGACGCGCGACATGCGGGGGCTGCCCGCCCGGCGGCGCAACGCCGTCGACCCGCTCCAGCTGCGCCCCGGCGACTTCGTGGTGCACGAGCAGCACGGCGTCGGGCGGTTCGTCGAGCTCGTCCAGCGCACGATCAAGGCGGGCCCCGCGGCCGGCACGCGCGAGTACCTCGTCATCGAGTACGCCAGCTCCAAGCGCGGCCAGCCGGGCGACCGTCTCTACGTGCCGACTGACCAGCTCGACCAGGTCACCAAGTACGTGGGCGGCGAGGCCCCCGCCCTCAACAAGATGGGCGGCTCGGACTGGGCCAAGACCAAGGGCCGTGCGCGCAAGGCAGTCAAGGAGATCGCGGCCGAGCTCATCCGGCTGTACTCGGCGCGCATGGCCACCCCCGGCCACGCCTTCGGGCCGGACACCCCCTGGCAGGCCGAGCTCGAGGACGCGTTCGCCTACATCGAGACCCCGGACCAGCTCGCCACGATCGACGAGGTCAAGGCGGACATGGCCAAGCCCTACCCGATGGACCGCCTGATCTGCGGCGACGTCGGCTACGGCAAGACGGAGATCGCCGTCCGGGCCGCGTTCAAGGCCGTGCAGGACGGCAAGCAGGTTGCGGTGCTCGTGCCGACGACGCTGCTGGTCCAGCAGCACCTGGACACCTTCACGGAGCGGTACGCGCCCTTCCCGGTGACGGTGAAGGCGCTGTCGCGCTTCCAGACCGACGCCGAGGCCAAGGCCGTGGTCGAGGGCCTGGCCGACGGCAGCGTCGACGTCGTCATCGGCACCCACCGCCTCATCACGGGCAGCATCCGCTTCAAGGACCTCGGCCTGGTGGTGATCGACGAGGAGCAGCGCTTCGGCGTCGAGCACAAGGAGACCCTCAAGCAGCTGCGGACCGACGTGGACGTGCTGGCGATGAGCGCGACGCCCATCCCGCGCACGCTGGAGATGGCGGTGACGGGCATCCGCGAGATGTCGACGCTGACGACCCCGCCCGAGGAGCGCCACCCCGTCCTCACCTTCGTTGGCGGGTACGAGGAGAAGCAGGTGATCGCTGCCATCCGGCGCGAGCTGCTGCGCGAGGGCCAGGTCTTCTTCGTGCACAACAAGGTGAGCACGATCGGCCGCACGGCCGCGCGCCTGGCCGAGCTGGTACCCGAGGCCCGGATCGCCGTCGCGCACGGGCAGATGGGCGAGCACCAGCTGGAGCAGGTGATCGTCGACTTCTGGGAGAAGCGGTTCGACGTGCTCGTCTGCACGACGATCGTGGAGACGGGCCTCGACATCTCCAACGCGAACACCCTGATCCTCGAGCGCGCCGACCTGCTTGGCCTCTCGCAGCTGCACCAGCTGCGCGGCCGGGTGGGCCGCGGCCGCGACCGGGCGTACGCCTACTTCATGTACCCGCCGGACAAGCCGCTGACCGAGACGGCGCACGACCGCCTGGCGACGATGGCGGCCAACACCGACCTCGGGTCCGGCATGCAGATCGCGCTCAAGGACCTGGAGATCCGCGGGGCCGGCAACCTGCTGGGCGGCGAGCAGTCCGGCCACATCGCCGGCGTCGGGTTCGACCTGTACGTGCGCATGGTGTCCGACGCCGTCGCCGCCTTCCGCGGGGAGGCCGACGAGCGCCCGGCCGAGGTGACGATCGAGCTGCCGGTGGACGCCCACGTCCCGCACGACTACATCGAGCACGAGCGGCTGCGGCTCGAGGCGTACCGCAAGATCGCCGACGCCGGGACGGCGGCCGCCCTGGCCGAGGTGCGGGCCGAGCTCGCCGACCGGTACGGCACCCCGCCCGAGGTGGTCGACAACCTCATCGCGGTCGCCGACTTCCGCAACCTCGCGCGGGCGACCGGGCTCACCGACGTGACGGTCCAGGGCAAGTACGTGCGCCTCGCGCCGGTCGAGCTGGCGGAGTCGGCGGAGCTGCGGCTCAAGCGTCTCTACCCGGGGACCGTGCTCAAGCCGGCGGTCCGCGCGGTCCTCGTCCCGTTCCCGACGACGGCGCGGATCGGCGGGGTGCCGCTGTCCGGCATCGCGATCCTCGACTGGCTGCGCGAGCTCATCGCCACGGTCGTCGCGCCGCGCGTCCCGGCGTCCGCGGGGGCCACGACGGGCTCGGCCGGGTCCATGGGAACGTCGCCTACCATGGGCGCCGGTGCCTGAGGCACGAGCCGTTCGAGCGGGAGGACCCGGCATGAGGACGAGGGCAGCGGCGGTCGCCGTGGCGGTGCTGGCCGTGGTCGGCGCGACGACGGGCTGCGCCGAGCGGCCCGGTGTGGCGGCAGTCGTCGACGGGCGCGAGATCACGCAGGACGCGCTGAACCAGACGGTGGACCAGCTCCAGCCGATCCTCGGCAAGGCCGACGGGTCGGCCCTCGACCCGCAGGTCGTCCTCACCGTGCTGCTCGTGTCGCCCGCGACGGTCGAGGTCGGCGAGCAGTTCGGCATCGACGTCACGGACGACGCGGCACGCGAGGTGCTCCGGACCGTCGCCGAGAAGAAGGGCGTGGACGTCGGCGCGATCCGCTCGGGCAGCCTCGCCGTGGGCCGGTACCTCGTCGTCATGCAGGAGTCGCAGGGCGTCGCGGACGCCGCTGGCTTCCAGAAGGCCCTGGACACGGCGTGGAACACGATCGACGTCGACCTCAACCCGCGGTACGGCGCCTGGCAGCCGGGTGCCGGGGTCGTCGCGGGCGGCGTGCCGGACTGGATCGTCGGCGCCGCGGACGCCGAAGCGCCGACCGCCCAGTGACCCCGGCCCAGTGACCCCGGCCCGGTGACGACGCCAGTGACGACGGCCAGCGACGACGGCGCGGTGACGACCCCCGCCACCGCGCCGGAGCCGACGGGCCCCGCGACCGCGCTGGCCGACCTGGTGGCCGTGATGGACCGGCTGCGGTCTCCCGGCGGGTGCCCGTGGGACGCCGAGCAGACGCACGAGAGCCTCCTCCCGTACGCGGTCGAGGAGGTCTTCGAGGTCGCCGAGGCGGTCGAGACGGGCGACCGGGCGGCGCTGCGCGAGGAGCTCGGTGACCTGCTGCTCCAGGTCGTCTTCCACGCGCGCGTCGCGCAGGAGCACCCGACGGATCCCTTCACCCTCGACGACGTCGCGGCCGGCGTGGCGGCGAAGCTGCGGCGGCGGCACCCCCACGTGTTCGCCGACGTGGAGGTCGGCGATGCCGCGGAGGTGCACCGCAACTGGGAGCGGATCAAGCGTGCCGAGAAGGCGCGCGAGTCGGCGCTCGACGGGATCCCGCCGATGCCCGCCCTGGTGCGCGCCGAGAAGGTGGCGGGCCGCGCCCGCCGCGCTGGGCTCCCGGTCGACGACGTGGCGGCCGCCCTCGGTGCCCGGCCCGACGCCGCCGCGGCGGACGCCCGGGCCGTGGGTGTGGAGCTGCTGGCCCTCGCGCTGCGGGCCCAGGCCGCCGGCATCGATGCGGAGGGCGCCCTGCGCGGCGTCGTCCGCGACCTGGAGGCCGGCCTGCGCGCCGCGGAGCAGGGCCCGGCCGCCGGCTGACTCGCGTCAGTAGGGTGGCTCCAAGACCTGATCGAGGAGGCCACGTGGCTGTCACCAGCGCCGACGTCGCGCGCGCGAGCGGCGTCTCGCGGACCACCGTGAGCTACGTGCTCAACGGGACCCCGGGGGTGACGATCTCCGACCCGACGCGCCGGCGCGTGCTGGACGCCGCCGCCCGGCTGGGGTACGCGCCGTCGGCGGCCGCGCGCACGTTGCGCTCGGGCCGCAGCGACCTGGTGCTGTGCATCCTGCCGAACTGGCCGATCGGGCCGGTGCTCGACACCCTGCTGGAGGAGCTGGCCGACGCGCTCGCCGAGCGCGGCCTGGCCGTCCTGGTGCACCACGGTCGCGGCCGGCCGCTCGCCGACCTGTGGCGGGCCGTGCAGCCGCGCACGGTGGTGGGCTTCGCGCCCTTTGCGGAGGACGACCTGCGGGCCATGCGGCAGTCGGGCATCCAGGTCGTCGACGCCGCCGACGGCGAGGCGGGGCGGCTCCCGGAGGCGGACGGTCCGCAGGCGCACATCGGCCGGTTGCAGGTGCAGCACCTGGCGGCGGGCGGGCGCGGGCGGATCGGCTGGGCGGGCACCACGGACCCTCGCCTGGCGGAGTTCGCCCGCCTGCGGCTCGCCGGTGTGACGGCCGAGTGCGCGCGGCTCGGACTGCCCGGGCCGGTCCGGCACGACCTGGACCTCACGGTCGGCTCGGCCGCGGCGGCGGCCCGCGCGTGGCGGGCGGCCGGGGTCGACGCGGTCGCGGCGTACAACGACGAGGTCGGCCTCGCGGTGCTCGCCGGCCTGCAGGACGCGGGCCTGGCGGTCCCCGGCGACGTCGCGGTGATCGGGGTCGACGACATCCCGGCCGCGGCGCTCGCGAGCCCGCCGCTCAGCTCGGTGGACCAGGCGATCAGCGCGCAGGCGGCCTACCTGGCGGCGTGCACGGTGGCGGCGCTGGACGGCACAGCCCCGC
>JAEWYD010000366.1 GCA_023462275.1 Actinomycetes bacterium | reverse complement strand
CCCGGCGCACCGCGCACGGAGACGGGCCGCCGGAGGCCGGGGGCGCGGGCGGGGCCGGGGACCACGCCGCCGGCACCCCGCACCGGCCATGGGCCCTGCGGGGGGTCACGCTCACGGTCGAGCCTGGGCAGCTCGCGGCGCTCGTGGGGCCCTCGGGAGCCGGGAAGACGACGATCACGCACCTCATCCCCCGTCTCTACGAGGTCGACCGCGGGGCGGTCCGTATCGACGGCGTCGACGTGCGCGACCTGACGCTGTCCTCGGTCGCCGACGCGGTGGGCATGGTCACGCAGGACCCGTACCTCTTCCACGCCAGCATCGCGGAGAACCTCCGGTACGCGCGGCCTGACGCCACGGACTCCGACCTGGTCGAGGCCGCCCGCGCCGCGAACATCCACGATCGGGTCATGGCCTTCCCGGACGGCTACGCGACCACCGTGGGCGAGCGCGGCTACCGCCTCTCGGGCGGCGAGAAGCAGCGCCTCGCCATCGCCCGCGTGCTCCTGAAGGACCCGCGCGTCCTCATCCTCGACGAGGCGACGTCCGCGCTGGACACCCTGGGCGAACGGCTCGTCCAGGCCGCACTCGCGCGGGCGATGGCCGGGCGCACCACGATCGCGATCGCGCACCGCCTCTCGACCGTCCGGCACGCGGACGTGATCGCCGTCCTGGACGGGGGGCGGATCGTGGAGTCGGGGACGCACGACTCTCTCGTCGAGGCCGGTGGCCTGTACGCCCGGCTCCATGCCGAGCAGTTCGGGGGTGGCCGCGTCGAGGGTCACTTCGCCGACGGCGTGCTCTTCACCGACGGGGTCGTCCTCCCCCAGCGCCCGCCTGGCTGAGCGGCGCGGCGCGGTCCCCCGCGCGCCTGCGGCCGGCTGGGGCGCCGCTCCGGTTGCGGGCGGTGGCGGACCACGGGACCGTGTGGACAGGCTCCCCGGACGGACGCGGGCCAACGTTCACCGGACCTTCACGGCGCCGCGGAACATCGGCGGCCACCCGCGCGTTCACCTGGGCGACGGACACGACGCCGCTGGCGTCACCACGGCGAGGAAGGAGGCCGCGATGGCCGACAGGTCACTGCGTGGCACCCGCATCGGCGCCCACAGCATGGAGTCGGAGGAGGGTGTCGAGTTCGCCGACCGCTTCGAGGCGTACTACGACTGCCCGAACGGGCACACGATCGTGCTGCCCTTCGCGGCGCAGGCCGACGTCCCCGTGGTGTGGGAGTGCCGCTGCGGCACGGAGGCGATCCTGCGGGACGCGAGCAAGCCCGAGCCCAAGACGGGCAAGCCGCCGCGCACCCACTGGGACATGCTTCTCGAGCGTCGCACCGTCGCCGAGCTCGAGGAGCTCCTCACCGAGCGGCTCGAGCTCCTGCGCGCGGGCAAGCTGCGCCGCTCCGCCTGACGTCGATCAGCCGCGGGCCGTTCGCGACCCGCCGCTGATCCCGGCTCAGCGGCCTCGCCCGCGCCCCGTCAGGCGCGCCAGCGCTCGGCCGAGCTGCTGGCGCCGGTGCGCGAACCCCCATGCGGTGACGCGCAGCAACGCCTCGGCGACGATCCGCCGGCTCATCTTGGACCGGCCCTCGGCGCGCTCCACGAACCGGATGGGGACCTCGCGGATCACACCCCCGGCCAGGTGGGTGCGCCAGGCCATGTCCACCTGGAAGCAGTAGCCGTGCGACGCCACGTCGTCGAGGTGGATCGCCTCGAGGATCGTCGAGCGGTAGGCGCGGAACCCCGCGGTGGCGTCGCGCACCGGGAGCCCGAGCGCGATCCGGGTGTAGGTGTTGCCCCCCTGGGAGAGCGCCTGCCGGTGCCACGGCCAGGCCTCGACGGACCCGCCCGGGACCCAGCGTGAGCCGATGACGAGGTCGGCCTCGCCCGTCCGGGCAAGCAGACGGGGCAGCTCCTCCGGCAGGTGGGACCCGTCCGCGTCCATCTCCACCAGCACCTGGTAGCCCTGGCCGAGCGCCCAGTGGAACCCCGCGACGTAGGCGGCACCCAGCCCCTGCTTGCCGGGGCGGTGCAGCACGTGCACGGCGGGGTCTGCGGCGGCCATCTCCTCCGCGATGCGCCCCGTCCCGTCCGGGCTGTTGTCGTCCACCACCAGGACGTCCGCCGTCGGGACGGCGTCGCGCAGGCGCCGGACCACACCCGGCAGGCTCTCCGCCTCCTGGTAGGTCGGGATGACGACGACGACGTCGGCGCGCGCGCGGCCCGTGCCCTGCTCCGCGCTCATCGCCCGACCCGCGCCTTCGGCACGGAACGGCGGGTCGAGGTGGCCGTACGGCCGGCGGCCCCCCGGCGGCTCTGCGAGCTCCGGCCCTTCCCGCCCGGCCGCGTCGACGGCAACCGCCACGGGGGTGCCGGTCGCGCTACGGCCCGCTCAGCGCGGGGCACCCGGCGTGCCCCTGCCATCCCGGCGGCCACCACGACGAGCGCGAGCCCGCGGAAACCCCAGGTGATCCAGTCGCCGTAGCGGGTCGCCGGCGTGAGCTCGGTCCGCAGCGGCACCGTCGCCACCAGCTGAGCCGGTGTGAAGAGCTCCGTGCGATCGCGGACGACCCCCGCCGGACTGATGATCGCGCTCACGCCGACCGTGGAGATCTGCACCGTCGCCCTCCCGTGCTCGATGGCGCGCAGCTGCGACATCGCGAGCTGCTGCGTCGACTCGTCGCTCATCCCGAAGTTCGCGTTGTTCGTCGGGATGACCAGCAGCTCCGCACCGCCTGCGACGTCGTCCCGGATGATGTCGTCGTAGGCCACCTCGAAGCAAATGCCCACGCCGATGGGCACGACGCGGTCCAGGTGCGCCGACCGGAGGTGCAGGATCCCCTCGGCCGACCCGGGGATCATGTCCGTGCGCACCCGGTCCACCGCTGAGGAGAAGCGCCGGGCGAGGTCACGCAGGGGGATGTACTCGGCGAACGGTGCGGGGTGCTGCTTCGCGTAGCTCTCGACCGGGCCGGCCTCAGGGTCCCAGAGCAGCGCGGTGTTCAGGCGGCCGCCGGTCTCCGGGTAGTGCTGGGTACCGACGAGAATCGGCGCCTGGAGCTGCTGGGCGACGGCGGTGATCTGGGTCGCGGCCGCGGCGTCCACGCGCGGGTCGATGTCGCTGGAGTTCTCGGGCCAGAGGACGACGTCGAGCTCGCCCGGCGAGACGGAGTCGAGGAGGGCCGCCGTCCCGGCGACGTGGTTGTCGAGGACCTGGCGCGCCTGGTCGAACGAGTCGAGGCCGCGGTTGGGCACGTTGCCCTGCACCGCCCCGATGGTGAGGCGGCCGGACTGCGCGGCACTGTCCAGCGGCACGAGCCACCCACCGCCGACCACCGCGAGGGAGGCGAGCAGCAGCGCGCTGGCCACGCCGACGTCGAGCCGTCGGGCGGCGAGGAAGCCGAGCGCGAGGAGCGGCCCGAGGCAGGCGGCCAGGCCCGACACGAGGGGCACTCCCCCGAGCCTCGCGAACTGGCCGAGCGGGCCGTCCGCCTGGGAGAACGCCACGCGCCCCCACGGGAAGCCCTGGAACGGCCAGACGGCCCGGAGCTCCTCGACGCCCACCCAGAGCACCGCGAAGACGGGCACCTGCAGCCGCGCGCGGGTCCACGTCACGGCGCCCCGCCGGGCCCAGGACCAGGCGACGCCGAACAGGCCGATGATGGCCGCCTCGGCGAGCGAGAGGGCGAGCCACGGGACCGCTCCGACCGTGCCGTCGATCCAGTGCAGGTGGGGGACGAAGAACGCCGTGCCGAAGACGGTCCCGACGACGAAGTTCCACCGCGCGCTGTCCCGGCCGAGGGCGACGAAGAGCATCGCGAGGCCGACGAACGTCAGCGGCCACCACCCCAGCCCCGGGAAGCCCGCGTCGAGCACCAGCCCGCCGATCGCCGCCACGAGGAGCGACCAACGGCGTCGCGGGGCGGGGAACGGCACGGGACAAGGGTAACCGGGCTCTCAGGCGGCCCCGGAGGTAGCGGCTGACTGGCCCGCGCGTCCTTCGGACCGGACAAGATCGTCCGTTGTCTACTGAACGCGCGGGCCCAGCCGTTGTGTCCCGCAGGCGCGTCCGCGCCGCCGAGAACTCGGTGCGGGGAGGACGCTGCGTCCGCGGGAGGGACACTGGAAAACTACCCGCTCCAGCGGGCGAGTCAAGGCACCATCCGCGCAGGTCAGAGCCATCTTCGCAGGTCACGGCGGTCCTGCTCCGTTCGGGTGACGTGCCTGTGCGCGCGGCGTGTCGCGAGCGGCGTGTCGGCGTCAGGCGCGATGGATGACGACGCCCTCGCGCACGGTCAGCAAGCAGCGGGGTTCCCCGCCGTCCGGCCCGAGGTCCGGCAGCGGCAGGGACGGCGGGTCCTCCCGCCACGTCGCGCGCAGGCTCGGCGCCGGCGCGGCCAACGAGCCCACGTGCCAGACGGCGAAGTGCGCGGGGGCGCCGGCCGCCAGCTCCCCCACGTCCCGGCGC
>JAEWYD010000365.1 GCA_023462275.1 Actinomycetes bacterium | reverse complement strand
GCACAGGTCGAGCACCGCCGGGGTGAGCACGACCTCGTCGGACACGACGCGGCGCAGCGGCACGAGCGCGTGGTCGCTGCCCGGCAGCCGGGCGACGCAGAACCCGTCGACGTCCTGCCCCGCGAGCCGCACGCGCACGCGCACGCCGGGCTGCGCGGCGCGGTCCATCGACGCCGGCACGGCGTAGTCGAACAGGCCGAGGTGCGGGACGGGCCGGTCCACGAGCACCTGGGCGACCGGCAGGTGCTCGGCCGGCGCCTCCGGGGCGCTTCGAGCGCGACGCCGCGGGGCGAGCCCTGCCAGGGCCGGCTGCTCCACCACCCGTCCGTCGCTCACGGCGCCATCCCAGCACGCGCCGACGACGCTCCCGCGCCGTCGTCCACAGCGGTGCGCGTCAGGCCAGGCCGAGCGCGGAGTGCAGGTCGAGGACGCGGTCGGTCCGCTCCCACGTGAAGTCCGCGATCTCGCGCCCGAAGTGGCCGTAGGCGGCCGTGCGGGAGTAGATCGGCCGCAGCAGGTCGAGGTCGCGGACGATCGCCGCCGGGCGGAGGTCGAACACCTCGCGGATGGCCGCGGCGAGCCGGTCCACCGGGACCTTCTCGGTGCCGAACGTCTCGACGTACAGGCCCACGGGGTGGGCGGCGCCGATGGCGTATGCCACCTGCACCTCGCAGCGCCCGGCGAGCCCCGCCGCCACGACGTTCTTCGCCACCCAGCGCATCGCGTAGGCGGCGGACCGGTCGACCTTCGAGGGGTCCTTGCCGGAGAACGCGCCGCCGCCGTGCCGCGCCATGCCGCCGTAGGTGTCGACGATGATCTTCCGCCCGGTCACACCGGCGTCGCCCCGCGGCCCGCCGACGACGAAGACACCGGTCGGGTTGACCATCAGACGGTAGCCCGTCGTGTCGATGGCGACCTCCTCCAGCACCGGCTGGACGACGTGCTCCGCGATCTCCGGCGCCAGGACCGCCTCGAGCGAGACGTCGGGGTCGTGCTGCGAGGACACCACCACGGTGTCGAGGCGCACCGGGCGGTCGCCCTCGTAGCCGATCGTGACCTGCGTCTTCCCGTCGGGCCGCAGGTAGGGCAGCGTGCCCTCCTTGCGCACGAGCGCCAGGCGCTCCGCCATCCGGTGGGCGATCCAGATGGGCAGGGGCATGAGCGAGGGTGTGTCCTCGCACGCGTACCCGAACATCAGGCCCTGGTCCCCCGCACCCTGCAGGTCCAGCGGGTCGTCGTCGGCCGCGTCGTGCCGGACCTCCCAGGCCTTGTCCACGCCGGCCGCGATGTCGGGCGACTGCTGGCCGATCGACACCGAGACGCCGCAGGAGTGCGCGTCGAAGCCGATGTCGGACGAGGTGTAGCCGATGCGGCTGAGCACGCCGCGCACGACCTGCGGGATCTCGACGTACGCCTCCGTCGAGACCTCGCCCGCCACGTGCACGAGGCCGGTGGTGACGAGCGTCTCCACCGCCACGCGCGCCGTCGGGTCCTGGGCGATGATCGCGTCGAGGATCCCGTCGGAGATCTGGTCACAGACCTTGTCCGGGTGTCCCTCGGTCACGGACTCGGACGTGAAGAGGCGCAGGGCGGTGTCGGTCATGGCGGGAAGCCTAACGGCTCCCGGGTCGGCTGCCCCGGACCGCTCAGGCGTGGCCGTCGGGTGCCGGCAGGATCGCCGTGACGGCGTCCCAGAGCGCGTCGGCCACCGCGTCCTTGGTACCCGCGGCGTGCCCGACGACGTCGCCCGAGGCGTCCAGCAGCGTCACCTCGTTCTCGTCGGCGCCGAAGCCGAGGCCGCCGCCGACGGCGTTCACGGCGAGCAGGTGGGCGCCCTTGCGCCGGGCCTTGGCGCGGCCGTGCGCGAGCACGTCGCCGGCCTCGTCGCCCGTCTCGGCGGCGAAGCCCACGACCACCTGGCCCGGGCGCGGCGGGTCCGCGACGAGCTCCGCCAGCACGTCGACGGTGGGGACGAGCTGGATCGGGGCGGGGCTCCGGTCGCCCTTCTTGATCTTGTGCGCGCTGGGGCTGGCGGGCCGGAAGTCGGCGACGGCCGCCGCCATCACGACGACGTCGGCCTCCACCGCCGCGGCACGCACGGCGGCGCGCAGCTCCTCCGCGGTCTCGACGGCCACGTGGGTGACGCCAGCCGGGGTGGGCACGGCGAGGGTGGCCCCGACGAGGACCACACGCGCGCCGCGCCGGTGCGCGGCCGCCGCGAGGGCCACGCCCTGCTTGCCCGAGGACCGGTTGCCGAGGAACCGCACGGGGTCGAGGGGCTCGCGCGTTCCGCCGGCGGACACGACGACCGTGCGACCCGCGAGGTCCTGCGGCGCCACGAGCGCCAGTGCCGCCGCCGCGATCGCGGCCGGCTCGGGCATGCGGCCAGGGCCGGTGTCGGCGCCGGTCAGGCGGCCGGAGTCGGGCTCCAGCACGTGCACGCCACGGGCGCGCAGCGTGGCGACGTTCTGCTGCGTCGCGGGGTGGCGCCACATCTCGGTGTGCATCGCCGGGACCAGCAGCACGGGACAGCGGGCGACCAGGAGCGACGCCGTCAGGAGGTCGTCCGCCCGCCCCGCCGCGGCCCGCGCGAGCAGGTCGGCCGTGGCCGGCGCGACCACCAGGAGCTCGGCCGCCTGGCCCAGCCGCACGTGCTCGACCGACGGGACGTCGTCGAACACGCTCGTGGTGACCGCGTGGCCCGAGAGGGCCTCCCAGGTCGCCCGGCCGACGAACTCCAGCGAGGAGCGTGTGGGCACGACGCGCACGTCGTGCCCCGCCTCCGTGAGCTGCCGCAGGACCGCCGGGACCTTGTACGCGGCGATGCCGCCGCACACGCCCAGGACGATCCGCACGGCGCGGACTCAGTCCTCGATCGGACGGACGGTCAGCAGACCGGCGTTGATCTCCCGCAGGGCGATGGAGAGCGGCTTCTCCTGGTGGCGCGCCTCGACGAGCGGGCCGACGTACTCCAGCAGGCCCTCGTTGAGCTGCGAGTAGTACGCGTTGATCTGGCGGGCGCGCTTGGCGGCGTAGATGACCAGGGCGTACTTGGACTCGGCTGCGGTGAGCAGCTCGTCGATCGGCGGGACGGTGATGCCCTCGGGCGCGGCGACGGTTCCGGACATGTGCCAGGTGCTCCAGGTGGTCGGTGGGCCTGCCCCGGGGGGCAGGCGAACCTCCGTAGTCTACCGTGCGCGCAGGCCCATGAGGCCGACCAGCTCGTCCGTGGCGCGCTCCACCCGGTCGTTCACGATGACGTGGTCGAACTCCGCGGCCGCCGCCATCTCGACGCGGGCCGTGGCCAGCCGCCGCTCGCGCTCCGCCGCGTCCTCCGTGCCACGGCCCACCAGCCGCCGGACCAGCTCGTCCCAGCTCGGCGGCGCGAGGAACACGAACCGCGCCTCGGGCATCGCCGCGCGCACCTGACGGGCCCCCGCGAGATCGATCTCGAGCAGCGTCGGCAGGCCCTCGGCCAGCCGCTCCAGGACCGGCCCGCGGGGCGTGCCGTACCGGTTCCGCCCGTGCACGACGGCCCACTCGAGGAACTCGCCCTCGGCGACCATCCGGTCGAACGTCGCCGCGTCGACGAACTGGTAGTGCACGCCGTCGATCTCCCCTGGACGCGGCGCGCGCGTCGTCGCAGAGACGGACAACCAGACCTCGGGATAGCGCGCGCGCACGTCGGCCGAGACCGTGCCCTTGCCCACCGCCGTGGGCCCGGCCAGGACCGTCAGACGCGCACCCGAGCCGCTCGGGACGCCCACCCGCCCGTCAGCCGAAGCGCTCGACGAGCGCCTGGGCCTGGTGCGGCCCGAGCCCCCGGAGCCGGCGGGTCTCGGAGATCCCGATCTCGGCCATGATCGCCCGCGCCTTGATCTTGCCGATGCCGGGCATCGACTCGAGCAGGGCCGAGACCTTCAGCTTGCCCAGGACGTCGTCCGTCTTCGCCTGCTCCAGGACGTCGGCGAGCGAGCCCTGCGAGTACTTGAGGCGGTTCTTCACCTCCGCGCGGGCCTGCCGTGCGGCGGCGGCCTTCTCGAGTGCGGCGGCGCGCTGTTCAGGAGTCAGCGGTGGAAGGGCCACGCGGGGTCACCTACTTCAGGACGGCAGTGGCGGACGGGTCGAACCTAGCGAGACGGGGCACCGCTCGGCAACGCGCGACGGTACTTCAACCAGGTCAGAGGGGGTCCCGACCGCGCTCGGGCGCCTCAGCCGAGCGCGGCGGCCGCCTCGTCCACGGCCCGCGCGGCGGCGTCGCGCAGCCCCGCGGCGGTCGGTCCGGCGGCGAGGACGCCTCGGGACGTCGACGCGAGGACGGCGGACC
>JAEWYD010000364.1 GCA_023462275.1 Actinomycetes bacterium | reverse complement strand
CTCGCCGCTCCCGCTGCCGAAGCGCCGAGCGATCGCGTCGCCCGTGACGCGGGCGTCGTACTTGCCCTGGTGCGTCGTCGCGGTGCGGCCCGTGACGTCGCCGACCGCCCACAGCCAGTCGCCGTCCGCCGCGAGGACGCGGCCTGAGGCGTCGACCGCCAGCGGCACCCCGGGCTCCAGGCCCACGGCGTCCAGGCCCAGGTCGGCCGTCCGCGGGCGCCGGCCCGTGGCGACCAGCACCTCCTCGACGACCAGCGCACCGGAGTCCAGCTCGAGGTGCACGCCGTCCGCGTCGCGCCGCACGGACCGCGGCCACGCGCCGAGGCGCAGGTCGACGCCGAGGGACCGCAGGCCCTCGGCCACGGCGTCGCTCGCGACGGGCTCGGCCGCGGACAGCACGCGCGTGCCCCGCACCAGCACGGTCACCCGGGCGCCCAGGTCCCGCAGCGCCGTCGCCATCTCCGCCGCGACGACGCCCCCGCCGAGCACGGCCACGCTCGCCGGGACGGCGGACATCGACGTCGCCTCGCGGCTCGTCCACGGGTTCACCTCGGCCAGGCCTGGCACGCCGGGGACCACCGGCTCGCTCCCCGTCGCCACCACGACGGCGCGCCGCGCGACCAGCTCCACCTCGCCCTCGTCGCCCGTCACCAGCACCCGACGCTCGCCCACGAACCGCGCGCTCCCGCGCACCAGGTCCAGCCCGGCGCCCGTGAGCCACTCGACCTGCCCGGCGTCGTCCCAGTGGCTGGCCATCGCGTCGCGGCGCTCGAGGGTGGCCGCCGCGTCGACGTCCCCCGTCACGGCCGCGCCCGCCCCGGGTACGCCGCGCGCCTCGGCAAGCACGGCGCCGGGGCGCAGCAGGGCCTTCGACGGCATGCAGGCCCAGTAGGAGCACTCGCCGCCCACCAGCTCGGACTCGACCACGACCACGCGCAGGCCCGTCCGGCTCGCCCGGTCCGCCGCGTTCTCGCCCACGGCGCCGGCGCCGATCACGACGACGTCGTAGGTCTTCTCCGTCCGCTCGGTCGCCATGGCCTCCCTCTCGCTCGTCGCGCACCGACGTCCCGACCATCTCACGCCGGTCGGTCCCACGCCTCTGCCGTGCGCGGAACCGGTCGACGGCGGCGCCGCGGCCCGGGAGAGTGGCGGCATGCGCATCCTCGTCCTGGGCGGGACCGGCTTCCTCAGCGGAGAGGTGGTGCGCGCCGCGCTGGCGGGCGGCCACGACGTCGGGGCCCTGACGCGCGGGCGCAGGCCGGAGCCCGCCGGCGAGGCCCGCCTGACGCTCCTGCGCGGCGACCGCGACGACGTCGCCTCGCTGCGCGCCGCGCTGACCGCCGGCTGGGCGGCGCCCGACGCCGTCGTCGACGTCTGCGGCTATACGGTCGCGGGCGCCCGCGCCGCCGCCGAGGTGCTCGGCGCGGCGCCGTCGTACGCCTACGTCAGCTCGATCAGCGCGTACGCCGCGTGGCCGCCCGGCCCGGTGCCGGACGAGACATCGCCGACGTTCCCGCCGACGGCCGACCTGGCCGACTACGGCCCCATGAAGGCGGAGAGCGAGCGGGTGCTCGCCGCCGCGACGGACGGCCGCGCCCTGCTGGCGCGTGCCGGTCTCATCGTCGGACCCGGGGACCGCACCCGCCGCCTCACGTGGTGGCTGCACCGGTTCGCCACCCAGCCGCGCGTGGTGGTGCCGGACGCGCTCGACCAGCCGGTCGCCGTCGTCGACGTGCGCGATCTCGCTGCGTTCCTGGTCGACGCGGTCGAGCGCGGGACGAGCGGCCCCGTGACCGCCACCGGGCCGGTCGGCATGACGACGTACGGCGGGCTGCTGGCGGCGTGCCGCTCGGCGGTCGCGGCGGACGGCGGCCGGCCGGGCGAGATGCTCGTCGTGCCCGAGGAGGAGCTGCTCGCCGCGGGCGTCGAGCCGTGGCGCGACCTGCCGTTCTGGCTGCCGCGCGACCAGGCCCGCACGGCCTGGGACGTCGGCACCGCGCGGGCCCGCGAGCTCGGCCTGGCGTCCCGGCCGGTCGAGGAGTCCGTCGCCGACGCCTGGCGCTGGCTGCACGAGGCGGGCGCGGACGTCGTGCACCCCGAGCCGCCCGCCGCCCTCGCGCGCTGGTGGTAGCGGCCTGGTGGTAGCGGCCTGGTGGTAGCGACCTGCTGGTAGCGGCCGGGCGTCGTCAGGCGCCGCCGGCGAAGCCCAGCTGCCGCCACGCCTCGTACGTCGCGACGGCCGCCGCGTTCGCCAGGTTCAGCGACCGCCGCCCGGGCAGCATCGGGATCCGCACCTGGGCGGTCACGCGGGCGTGGGCGAGCACGTCGGGCGCCAGGCCGGTCGGCTCCGGCCCGAACATCAGCACGTCGCCGTCGCGGTAGGCGACGTCGGTCGAGCGGGTGGCCGCCCCGGCGGTGAACGCGAAGACGCGCGCGCCGGGCAGCGCCGCGAGCGCCGCCTCCAGGTCGGCGTGCACGACGACGTGCGCCAGGTCGTGGTAGTCCAGACCGGCCCGGCGCAGGCGCGGCTCGTCGAGCTCGAACAGGGGTGCCACCAGGTGCAGCTCGGCACCCGTCGCCGCGCACATGCGGATGGCGTTGCCGGTGTTCCCCGCGATCCGGGGCTCGTGGAACAGCACGCGCAGCACCCGCTGAGTCTGGCACCCGTCGCTACTGTGGCGGGCATGACGCCGCACGTCGCCGCCCCGGATCGCTACGACACGATGACGTACCGCCGCTGCGGGCGCAGCGGCCTGGACCTGCCGGCGCTCTCCCTCGGCCTGTGGCACAACTTCGGCCACGCCCACCGCTACGCCGACCAGCGGGCGATCCTGCTGCGCGCCTTCGACCTGGGCATCACCCACGTCGACCTCGCGAACAACTACGGGCCTCCGCCGGGCGCCGCCGAGGAGTGCTTCGGGCGGGTGCTGGCGGACGACCTGCGGCCGTACCGCGACGAGCTCGTCGTCTCGACCAAGGCCGGCTACGACATGTGGCCGGGCCCGTACGGCGACGGCGGCTCCCGCAAGTACCTGCTCGCCTCGCTCGACCAGTCCCTGCGCCGCACCGGCCTGGACCACGTCGACGTCTTCTACCACCACCGCCCCGACCTGACCGTGCCGCTCGAGGAGTCGATGGGCGCCCTGCACACGGCCGTGACCAGCGGCAAGGCCACCTACGTCGGCGTCTCGAACTACTCGCCGTCACTGACGCGGGAGGCGGCGCGCATCCTCGCCGACCTCGGCACGCCGCTGCTCATCCACCAGCCGGGCTACTCGATGCTCAACCGCCACGTGGAGCGGGTGGGTGATGGGGAGACGGAGACGCTGCTCGACGCCGTCGGCGACCTGGGCATCGGGACGATCGTGTTCAGCCCGCTCGCCCAGGGCCTCCTCACCGACCGCTACCTCACCGGCAAGGTGCCGGCCGGCTCGCGCATGACGCACGGCGCCTGGCTGCACGCCGAGCAGATCACCGAGGACTACCTGCGGCGGGCCCGCGGCCTGGACGAGGTGGCGCGCGGCCGGGGGCAGACGCTCGCGCAGCTCGCGCTGGCCTGGGTGCTGCGGGACCGCCGCGTCACGTCCGCGCTGGTGGGGGCGAGCAGCGTCGCGCAGCTCGAGGCGAACGTCGCCGCGCTGGCGGCCGCGCCCCTGGCCGACGACGAACTGGCCCGCATCGAGGAGCTCCTCGCCGACGACGCGGGCTGAGTAAGCCGGACCGCCGAGCCAGTCAGACGGCCGAGCCAGCCGGACGCCGGAGCCAGCCCGCCGGCTGAGCCTCAGCGCGCCCGCGGCGGCGCGGTGCTCTCGCGGACGACGAGCTCGGTCGCCAGGTCGATGCGCAGGTTGCTCGGCTCCTCGCCGCGCGCGATGTCGAGCACCATCCGTGCCGCGGTGGCCGCCATCTCCTGCAGCGGCTGGCGCACCGTCGTCAGCGGCGGCCCGATCCACGCGGCCACGGGCAGGTCGTCGTAGCCGACCACCGACAGGTCGTCCGGCACGTGCAGCCCGCGCTCGCGGGCGGCGCGCAGGACGCCGAGCGCCTGCAGGTCGCTGCCGGCGAAGATCGCCGTGGGCGGCTCGGGCAGGTCCAGCAGGTCGGACCCGTGGTCGTAGCCGCCGCCGACGAAGAAGTCGCCGTGCCGGACGAGCGTCGGGTCGATGGGGACCCCGGCCTCCTCGAGCGCCGTCCGGTAGCCGTCGATGCGCGCGCGCGAGCACATGACGTCCGCCGGGCCGGCGATGACCGCGATGCGCCGGTGGCCGAGGCCCAGCAGGTGCCGCGTGGCGGCGAGCCCGCCGTTCCAGTTGTTCGAACCGACCGTGGGCACGTCCGCGGGCGGCTCGCCGGCGGTGTCGACGACGACGACCGGGATCGACCGCGCGGCGAGCTGGCGCCGCTGCGAGACGTCGAGGCCGGACAGCACGAGGATGACGCCGAGCGGCGGCCGGGCCAGGAGGTCGTCGAGCCACTCCTGCGGCGGCCGGTGCGCGCCGCCCAGCTCGGACAGCACGACGCCCACGCGGTTCGCGGCAGCGACCTGCTCGACGCCCTTGATGAGCTCGACGGCCCACGCGAAGTCGAGGTCGTGGATGACCAGGTCGATGAGGCGCGCCGTCGTCGCCGTGCGGGTGCGCCGGCGCCGGTAGCCGTGCCGCTCGATGACGGCCTCGACCCGTGCGCGCGTGGCCGCGGAGACGTCCGCGCGCCCGTTCAGCACCTTCGAGACGGTGGGGACGGACACGCCCGCCTCGGCCGCGATCTCCGCGATGGTGATGGTGGTCTCGCTGGCCACGCCTCCGCCTCCGCCGGTGCCCGGTATGTTCCGTCGGTCAACGTAGCACCGGGGCGGGGTCACCTCGGCGACGCGCGGACGGCGGAGCTCCCGGCCGGTGGGATGATCGGGCCGTGACCGCCGCACCCCCAGCCCCTGCCGGGCAGCGTGCCGGCGCGGGCCGGGCCCTCGTCCTGCTCGAGTGCCTGCTCCTGCTGACCACGGCGCCGGGCGCCGTCGGGCTCGTCCTCCTCGGCCGCGCCCCGGCCGTCGCCCTCGTCGCCCTGTGCCTGGTGCCCGCCGGCCCGGCCCTCGCGGCCGCGCTGTTCGCGTGGCGGCGCCTCGGCACGGAGGCGTCGGACGGCGTCGTGGCCGACTTCCGGCGCGGGTACCGCGTGAGCTGGTTCGACGGGCTCCGGGTGTGGATCCCGGTGCTCGCCGTGCTCGCGTCGTTCGGCACGATGCTCGAGCGGCTCGACTCCCAGGCCATCCGGGCGCCGGGCGCCGTCGCGGTCGCCTGCGTGGTGCTCGGGGCGATCGTGTGGGTGTGGGGCGCGCACCTGCTCGCGGTGGCGGCGGTCTTCAGCTTCCGGACGCTCGACAGCGCTCGCATCGCGGCGTTCATGGTGCTCGGCCAGCCGCGCGCGTCGCTCGCCGTGCTGGTGCTCGGCGCCGGCGTGGTGGCCGCGGCGTGGGCGGCGGGTCCGTGGGTGCTCGTGCCCCTGGCCTCGGTCGTCAGCCTGCTGCTCTGGCTCGCCGAGCGCGGCCTGCTGGTGGATGTGCAGCGCCGGTTCGTGGACCGCGAGCCGGATCCGGACGGAGAGGACGCGTGACGGACGTGACGGAGACGACCGGCCGGCTCGGCACCACCGCCTGGACCCTGCGCGGCGGGGGCCCCGGGGCACCCGTGCTGGCCCTGCACGGTGTCACGGACTCCGGCGAGTGCTGGTGGCCGGCGCTGGGCGACGTTCCCGCGCACCGGCGGGTGCTCACCGTCGACGCGCGCGGGCACGGCGGCTCCGACCTCACGGACGAGCCGTTCACCATCGCGGCGCTCGCGGCCGACGCCGCCGCCGTCGTGCGCGCGGTCCTCGGCGAGCCCGTGGTGGTGCTCGGGCACTCGATGGGCGGCCTGGTGGCCGAGGAGCTGACCCTCACCGAGCCCGGCCTCGTGACCGCCCTGGTCCTCGAGGACCCGGCCTGGCTCGCCACGCACGACGCCCGCAACGACCGCGGCGCGCCCGTCTGGCTGCCGGAGGTCATCGCGAGCGTCCAGGGCCGCACGTTGGACGAGCTCGTCGCCCAGGGGCGCCGGGAGAACCCGACGTGGCCGGCGGATGAGGTCGAGGCCGGCGCCCGGGCCCGGCAGGCGCTGAGCCCGGACCTCGCGCGCGGCACGCACCGCTGGGCCGACCGCGACTGGGTCGAGGCGATGGCCGGCGTCCGCGTGCCCGTCACGCTGATCACGGGCGACACGGCGCTAGGGGCGCTGGTCGACGAGGCCCAGGCCGCCCGGGCCGCCGAGCTGGTCGGCGACCTCACGCACGTGGCGATCCCCGGCGTCGGGCACTGCATCCGGCGCGAGGACCGCGCCGCCTTCCGCGCGGCGCTCGACGCGGCCCTGGCCAGGGCCGACGCTGCCCGCTAGTACGGTGAACGCGTGACAGCCGGCCCGATCGTCGTCCGCCCAGCCCTCCCCCCGGACGCCGTCGCGATCCGCGACCTCGTGCAGCTGTACGCGGACAACCGGATCCTGCTGGCCAAGGAGCTGGTCGGGTACTTCGAGGCGATCCCGGAGTTCCTGGTCGCGGTGGACGACGCGGGGACGGTCGTCGGGTGCGGCGCGCTGCACGTCATGTGGTCCGACCTGGCGGAGGTCCGCACGCTCGCGGTGGACCCGGCGCTGCGGCGGCGCGGTGTCGGGCACGCGCTCCTGACCGCGCTGCTGGGCCGGGCGCGCGACTACGGGCTGCGGCGCGTGTTCTGCCTGACGTTCGAGGTCGACTTCTTCGTGCGGCACGGGTTCCACGTGATCGACGGGACGCCGGTGGACCCGGAGGTCTTCCTGGAGCTGCTGCGCTCGCACGACGCCGGCGTCGCCGAGTTCCTGGACCTGGCGCACGTGAAGCCGAACACCCTGGGCAACACCCGGATGCTCATCGAGCTGTAGCGCTCGGTCCTGCCCAGCGGTCCTGCCCGGCGTCAGTCCGGCACGCTGTCAGTCCTGCGCGCCGTCAGTCCTGAACGGCCTTGGCGACCGTGACGCACCGGGTCAGCCACGCGGTGTCGACGGCGCCGTCCGGGCGGCGCGCGGCGTCCTCCACCTCCCACAGCGCGGTGCACATCATCCGCACCACCACCCAGTCGCGGGCGCGCTCGTACTCCAGCCCGCCGACGTCGCACAGCACGTCCAGGCGCCGGCGCAGCGCCCAGCGCACGTCCCCGCCGACGACGTCGTCCCACCGGTTGAGCAGGACGGGTGCCGGCTCGTAGTGCGGGTCGCCGGACAGCGGCTTGGGGTCGATCGCGAGCCAGCCGCGGCCGCCGGCCAGCACGTTGGCGTGGTGCAGGTCGGTGTGGAGCAGGACGCCGTCGGTGGCGGTGTCGGTCGCGAACGCGCGCCCGAGCGACACCGCCTGCTCGACGAACCGGCGCGGGATCGGCGCCGAGCGCGGTAGGGCGGCGAGCCGGTCGCACCAGTCGGTGACCCGGGCGGAGAGCAGGCGGAGCTGCGGCGTGGCGCGCACGTGGAGGCGGCCGTAGAGGCGGCCGATGGCGACGCAGGCCTCGTCGTCGGGCACGGCGTGCAGGTCCCGCGCGCCGAGCCGCTCCAGCAGCAGGGCGAACCGGCGCGGGTCGGCGCGCAGCAGCCCCACCGCCCCGTCGCCGTGCCAGCGCTGCAGCGCGACGTGCTCGGTCTCGGCCTCCCAGTGCGGCCAGCTGACCTTGAGGACCGCGCGCCGTCGGTCCTGCGTGCGCACCGGCACGACGAGCGCGCACTCGCCGTGGGTGGCGGGCCCGTCGACCGTCAGGGACCACTCGACGAGGAGGCCGGCGACGAGCCGGGGGAGCCCGGCGAGCCAGTCCGCCCATGCCGGCCCGCGCGCGGCGTAGGCGGCGAACGACGGCGGGACGTCGACCCGGGCGCTCACGTAGGCAGCCCGTAGCCGTCGGGGCCGGCGACGGCGAGGCCGTCCGCGACCAGGGAGGTCAGCGCGCGCTCGCGCTGCACGACGTCGGGCCACGCGTCCGCGAGCGCGGCGGCGGGTACCGGTGCGTGCGCGGCGCGCAGCACCGCCATGAGGCGGCCGCGGGCCTGGCGGTCGGTGCCCGCCCAGGCCTGCGTGC
>JAEWYD010000363.1 GCA_023462275.1 Actinomycetes bacterium | reverse complement strand
CGGCGCGCGTCGTGACTCCAACCTGCAGCGCACCGGCAACGACTGGATCGAGGCGGCCTTCCGCGCCGCCCGGGCAGCCGACCCCAACGCCAAGCTCTGCTACAACGACTACAACACCGACAACTGGTCCGCCGCCAAGACCCAGGCCGTCTACGCCATGGTCAAGGACTTCAAGTCCCGCGGCGTCCCGATCGACTGCGTCGGCTTCCAGGCGCACTTCAACTCGGGCAACCCGGTGCCGTCGAACTACCACACCACCCTGCAGAACTTCGCCGACCTCGGCGTCGACGTGCAGATCACCGAGCTGGACATCGAGGGCTCCGGCAGCTCGCAGGCCGACCAGTTCAAGGGCGTCGTCCAGGCGTGCATGGCCGTCTCCCGCTGCACCGGCATCACGGTGTGGGGCGTGCGTGACTCCGACTCGTGGCGCGCCAGCGGCACCCCGCTGCTGTTCGACTCCTACGGGAACAAGAAGGCCGCCTACACCTCGGTCCTCAACCAGCTGAACACGGTCAGCGGCGGCGGCTCCACGTCGACGCCGACGTCGACCGCCACGCCCACCACCGACCCGACGACCCCGCCGAGCGGCACCTCGAGCTGCTCCGCGACGTACTCCGAGGGCCAGAAGTGGAGCGACCGCTTCAACGGCAACGTGACGATCACGAACACCGGCTCGTCGGCGATCAGCAGCTGGACGTCCAACGTCATCGTCCAGTACCCGCAGCGGATCACCGCCACCTGGAACGGCTCGGCCTCCTGGGCCGACCAGTACCGGATGGTCATGAAGCCGGCCGGCAACGGGTACCTCGCGCCGGGCGCGAGCACCTCGTTCGGCTTTACCGTCCAGCACAACGGCAACTGGGCGTGGCCGGTCGTCTCCTGCAGCGTCGGCTGACCTGACCCTCCGCTGGGTCGGCCCGCCATGACCGGCCCAGCGGAGCACCACCGGACACGGGTCCGGCCCGGCACGACGGTGCCGGGCCGGGCCCGTTACCTGTCACCGCCTCAGCGGGCCCACCACCACCCGGGCCCGCCCCAGTGACCGCCGCCGTGCCCGCCCCAGTGCCCGTGCTGGTGGCGCTGCGGCTCCACCAGCACCGCGACCGTGCGGGCCGGCACGGTCGCGGTGCCCGACGCCGGGGCCCCCGCGGTCCCCCGCGCCACCGGGTCGCTGCCCCGCGCCAGCACCGGCGACAGCGCGAGCCGGTGCCCGGTCAGTCCCGGCACGGCCACGCTCACCGGCTCCGGCGTGGCGTTGAACACCACGAGCACGCCGTCGAGCCGGCGGTCGACGTCGCGACCCACCGTGTCGTCGATCCGCATGGTGACGACGCCCGGCTGGGCCTGCGCCCCGCTGCCCGGGAACGTCACCTTCTGCTCGATCAGGCCGGCGTCGCCGAGCCGGAACAGCGGGGTGGAGAACCGCAGCCGGAGCAGGTCCTCGGCGGCCGCGGCGGCCGTCGCGACGTCGTCGGCGGTCGGCTTGAGCGTCGGGTCCGCCAGCAGCGGCTGCTGGTACGGCCACTTCGCCTGGTTGTCCGCGGCCTGCGGCAGGCCGTGGCCGAACCCGTTGTCCTGGCCCGTCCAGTCCAGCGTGTTGAACCAGTCACCGGAGTTGTAGCTGTTCCGGTCGAGGGACTTGCTGCGCAGCAGGTCCGCGCCCGCGTGCCAGAACGACGGGGTCTGGGCGAGCGCCGTCGTCGCCAGCGAGAGGGTGTTCATCCGCACCCGGTCGGCCATCGCGGTGTCCTGCGGCAGCTTCAGGGTGAGGGTGTCCCACAGCGTCTCGTTGTCGTGGGCGTCGACGTAGGTGATGACCTCCTCCGGGGAGTCGGCGTAGCCCGCCGGCTGCCCGTTGTAGTCCACCTGCGCGCCCGTCTGGAGCACGCCCGCGCTGGTCACGAACGCGTAGTCGCGCAGGTTGCCGGCCAGCCCGAGCCGCACCAGGTCCGCCTGGTGCTGCGCCCGCGCCAGCTGCGCGGCGGCGTCCCCGTTCACGGCCGCGCCGTTCGGGTCGACGTACGCGCCGGTGCCGAAGCCCTGGATGCGCGGGTCGTCGTCGAACGGGCCGCCGCCGCGGACGGCGTCGCGCAGGCGGTCGCTGAAGGTGCCGATGCCGGTGCCCCCGAGCTGCCCCTGCGTCGCCTGCGTGAAGAGGGCGTTGTCCGCCACCTCCCCGAAGTTCCAGCCCTCGCCGTAGAGGTACACCCGCCGGCCGTCGACGCCGTCGTGCCACACGTCGAGCTCGTCGAGCGCGTGCCGCACGGCCAGCATCGTGTCGCGCGAGTGGTGCCCCATGAGGTCGAACCGGAAGCCGTCGACCTTGTAGTCGCGTGCCCACGTGACGACCGAGTCGACCATCATCTTCTCGGCCATCGCGTGCTCCGTCGCCACGTTCGAGCAGCACGTGGAGGTCTCCACCGTCCCGACGGCGTTCAGCCGCTGGTAGTAGCCGGGGACCACGCGGTCGAGCAGCGAGTGCTCGGCCTGCCCGCTCGCCGGCGTGTGGTTGAAGACCTGGTCGAGGACCACCTGCAGGCCGTCGGCGTGCAGCGCACCCACCATGGTGCGGAACTCGACCGTCCGGGCGCCGCCGTCGGGGTGCACCGCGTACGAGCCCTCCGGGACGCTCCAGTGCAGCGGGTCGTAGCCCCAGTTGAAGCCGTCGGCGTCCTTGATCTGGGCGATGCACGCCTGCTGCTCCGGGGAGTCCGGCGGGTAGGCGGCCAGGTCGCAGGGCGGCGTCGCCTGGGCGGCGCGGTCCTCCTCGATGGTCGCGATGTCGAACGTCGGCAGCAGGTGCACCGTCGTCAGGCCGGCCCGCGCCAGGTCGCGCAGGTGCTGGCGACCGGCGGTGCCCTCCTGCGCGAAGGCGAGGTACGTGCCGCGCAGCGGCGCCGGCACCGTCGCGTCGCCGATCGAGAAGTCGCGCACGTGCAGCTCGTAGATCGTCTGGTCGACCGGCCGGACGACGGGCTGCCGCGTGCGCTCCCAGACCCGCGGCCGGAGCGCCCGGTCGTCGAGGTCCACGAGGACGGAGTGCGTGGAGTTGACCGTGAGGGCGACCGACGCGGGGTCGGTGACGTCGTTGACCTCGACCGCGTCCGTGGTCGGGGCGTACACCGTCACCTCGTAGCGGTACGCGTCGCCCTTCCACGAGCGGTCGCCGCGCACGGTCCACGACCCGTCGTCCTGCCGCGCCATGTCGAGGCGCTGCGGCTGCGCGGTCAGGTCGCCACCCGGCCAGCGCAGGAGGTTCACGTCCTGCGCGGTGGGTGCCCAGACGGCCAGGGTCGGCCTGCCGTGCGCACCCCAGGCCGCCCCGAAGGTGCGGTCCGCGGCGTCGGCGGCGTAGAGGTCGTCCAGGACGCCGGGGATCTGCACCCCGGTCACGGCGGTGAGCTCGTCGTCCGCGTACTGGCCGACGGCCAGCTCACCCGTGAGCCACTGGGCGACGTCGGCACGGTCGGCGTCCAGGTGCAGCGCGACGTATCCCGCGAGCGCCGGGAACCGCCCCTTCTGGGCGTCGGTCAGGCCGCCCGGCACGACGGTGAGGTCGACCGCCTCGGCCCCGACGACGGCGCCGTCGGCCACCTCGAGCCCCGCGTCGGGCGCGTGGTGGAGGCGGAACGCGAGGTCGCCGGGGTCGGCGCCGCCGAGCAGCGCCGTCGGCCAGGCGAGGGTCTCCGCGTCGATCCAGTGCGCCTGCTGCTGGCCGAGGCCCGGCAGCGGCGCGTCCGTCACCTCGACCGTGAGCACGTGCGAGGCGGTGTCGTAGCTGAACGTGATCGGCTTCCCGCCGGGCGCCGTGAACGTGATGTTCGCGCCGCCGGGCGCGCCGCCCTGGCCGTAGTTCTCGTCCCAGGTCAGGCCGTGCGCCACCTTTACCTCCCAGACCCCGGCCGGGACGGCCGACGTCGTGAAGGTCGCGACGCCGTCGCCGTCACCGTCCAGGAGGACCGTCGACAGGCACGCCGGGTCCCAGTCGCCCGCGCAGCCAACCTCGCTCTGGTAGCTGCCCGGCAGGGTCATGAGCGGCCCCTGCGCGCTGGACGTGAAGGCGTGGGTCGCGTGGTCGTAGGCAAAGGTGACCTGGGCCTCGGCCGGGAGCGTGTACGTGACGTTGGCGCCGCCACCGACGCCGCCTGCGCCGTAGTTCTCGTCCCACGTGCCGCCGATCGCGACCTTGTACTCGTACGAGCCGGCCGGCAGCGTGAACGTGCCGGCGTACAGGGTGCCGCCGCGCCAGGTGAGGCGCGCGGCGGCGCAGCCCGGGTCCCAGTCGCCCGAGCAGCCCATCTCGGAGTTGTGCGTCCCGGGCACGGTGACCAGCAGGTCGCCCCCGCCCGGCTCGTCCGGCGGCACCGCGCCGTCGACGGCGACGCGGACCGAGCCGAAGGTCGAGGCCGCGGCGTGCGCGCCCGACGCGTCGGTGGTCACCGCGCGGTACTCGACGAGCGCGCCGTCGTGCAGCCCCGAGACGTCGTGGAAGACGCGCGGGGTGGTGTCCTCGGCCGTGCCGAGCGGCGTCCACTCGGTGCTCCCGACGAGCCGGTAGGCGAACGACGTCTCCTGCCAGGCGTCCGGCACGGTCGCCGAGACCGGCGTCATCCCGTCGAGCTTCGCGCCCGACGCCGGGACGGTCACCTCGACGCCCGGCGCGGGCGTGGCGGCGACGGGTGCGTCCGCCACGAGCACGACGGCGGCGAGCGCCGGCACGGTCAGGACGACGCGGCCGTCGGCGTCCGCCGTGACCGGCGCGTGGTCGCCGTAGAGCGCCGTGAAGCCCGCGCCCGGCGTCAGGGTGTCGACCGTGACCGTGGCCGGCGTCGCGGCGTTGTTGAGCGCGACCAGGTGCTCGACCTTCTCCGTGCGGTCGACCCGCGAGAAGGCGTAGACGGAGCCGGCACCGGCGCCGCTCACGGGGCGCTCGATCTGGGCGCCGGTGTCCAGCGCCGGGTGGGCGTCGCGGAGCGCCGCGAGCTCGGCGACGTGGGTGTACAGGGGCGCGGCCGTGTCGTAGCGGTCGACGCTGCCCGCGGTCTCCCCCGTGACCAGCGGCTGGTTCGCGTACTCGTCCACCTGGGTCGCGAACATGTCCTGCCGGGCGCTCTTGTCGTTGCCGCTGCCGGCACCCGCGAAGCCCTGCTCGTCGCCGTAGTAGACGACGGGCTGGCCGCGCGTCAGGTACATCAGGGAGTGCGCCAGCTCGTCGCGCTGCAGCGCGTGGTCGGAGCCCTGGACGAAGAACCCGATGCGGCCCATGTCGTGGTTGCCGAGGAAGGTCGGCAGCGCCGTCGAGCTGCTGTCAGGCGTCGTGTAGTAGTCGTCGGAGGCGAAGAGGTTCGCCAGCGTGTCCGGGTCGAAGCCCCGCGCGAACGCCGAGGCGCCCGACTGGAAGGCGAAGTCGAGCACGGAGCTCATGTCGGTGGTGCGGACGTACGGCGACGTCTTGGCGGCGTCGGCGTCGTAGACCTCGCCGAACATGAAGAAGTCGGGCTTGCCGTGGGCGTGCGCGTAGTCGAGGACGCGCGTCGTCCACTGCTGCCAGAACTCGATGTTGACGTGCTTGGCCGTATCGATGCGGAAGCCGTCGATGCCGAGGTCGATCCAGTGGTCGTAGACGTCCACGAACCCGTTCACGACGGTCGGGTGCTCGGTCATGATGTCGTCGAGTCCGTCGAAGTCCCCGTAGGTGACGGACTCCCCGGTCCAGGTCGAGTTCCCGCGGTTGTGGTAGAGCGTCGGGTCGTTCAGCCAGTCCGGCACCTTGGCGTGGGCGTCGGCGTCGGCGATCACCGGCGGGTGCGGGAACGACGTCGCCGGGTCGAGCGCGGGGAACGGCTCGCTGCCGTCGGCGTAGTCGGCAGGGTCGAACGGCTGGCCGCCCGCGGTCAGGTAGGGCTCGGTGGCCTGGTCGACGTAGGAGTAGTCGCCGTCGGCGTAGGAGATCACGTCGGCCGTGTGGTTCGTGATGATGTCGAAGTAGACCTTGATGCCCTGGGCGTGCGCCTCGTCGATCAGCGCCTGCAGCTCGGCGTTGGTGCCCAGGTGCGGGTCGATCTGCGTGAAGTCGGTGATCCAGTAGCCGTGGTAGCCGGCGGAGGCGTTGGCGCCGGTGCCCTGCACCGGGCGGTTCTTGAACGACGGGGTGAGCCAGATCGCCGTCGTGCCCAGACCCTTGATGTAGGGCAGCTGCGCGCGCAGGCCGGCGATGTCCCCGCCGTGGTAGAAGCCCTTGTCGGTGGGGTCGAGGCCCGTCGCGAGGCGGTCCCCGGTGAGGCCGCCCGCGTCGTTGGTGGTGTCGCCGTTGGCGAACCGGTCGGTCATGACGAAGTAGAAGCTCTCGTCGGCGCCGGCCTGGCGGACGGGCGGGACGGCGAGCGCGTCGTCGGCCGCCGAGTAGCCGCCGGCCAGGTCGAGCGGCTGCAGCGCGGTGCGGTGCGTCGTGTCGTCGTAGACGACGCGCAGGCGGGCGGGGCCGCCGAGCTCGAGCGGGACGTTGTCGGGGCCGCCGTCGCGGCCGTAGGACGTGTCCCAGGTGCCGTTGAGGGCGACCTTGTACTCCCAGACACCGCCGGGCACGGTGAAGTCCGCGGCGTACTGCCCGGGGGTGCCCGTCGCGGCCAGGGCCGTCGTGCCGCAGTCGGGCTGCCAGTCGCCGGGGCAGCCGAGCTCGGACTGGAAGCTGCCGACGAGCGTGACCGCGGTC
>JAEWYD010000362.1 GCA_023462275.1 Actinomycetes bacterium | reverse complement strand
GTGCCGGGCGTGACGGGCACGGCCGTCCTCGACGCGCCGGGGCCGGTCGGGCTGACCGACGTCGAGGAGATGCCCGTGGTCGCCGCGCGCGCGGCCGACGCCGACGTGCTCGGCCTGGCCGCCACGCCGGGGGCCGACGTGGTCACCTTCCCGGTCGAGGGCTACCTCTCGACGGAGAAGGACGACGCCGTCACCCCGCAGGCGGACGCGCCCGCAGCGCTGACGCCCGTCGCCGTCGTCGTGCGGACCGACGGGAGCCGCACCGCGATCGAGGCCGCCCGGACCGCCCTGGGGCGCGTGGTCACCACGGCACCCGAGACCCGGGCGGAGCTGCACGACGTCGGGAACCGGCAGGTGCTCGACGAGCTCTCCCTGCTGGCCTACGCCGGCGCCCTGTTCTCGATCGCGATCGCCGGCTGCTCGCTGGCGGTCGCCACCGCCGCCGCGATGCTCGACCGCCGGCGCGTCCTGGGGCTGCTGCGCCTCGTCGGCATGCCGGTGCGCAGCCTGCGCCGGGTCGTCCGGCTGGAGGCAGCCGCGCCCCTGCTGGCCGTGCTCGGCCTGTCGGTGCTGCTCGGCTTCGGGGTCGCGTGGCTGATCGTCGAGAGCGTCGAGGCGCGGCTGACGATCGGCTGGCCCGAGCCCGGGTACTTCATGACTCTCGCGATCGGGTGCCTGGCGGCGCTCGGGATGGTGGCGGCGGCGTCGAGCACCATCCGGCGCGACACCGCGATCAGCGCGACCAGGTTCGAGTAGGCCGGCCGTCGTCGTGCCGCGTGTCGGTGGCGCGCGGCACGATGGCGGTCGTGACCTACGACTTCGACGCGCCCTTGTGGGAGTGGTCGGCCCGCCGGCTCGACCGGTGGACGTTCGTCGGGCTGCCGGAGGACGCCGCGGACGAGATCGCGGAGCGCGCCGAGCCCGTGGCGCGGGGCTTCGGCTCGCTGCGCGTGGAGGTGCGGATCGGCACGACGACGTGGCGCACCTCGATCTTCCCGAGCGGCGCCAGCGGCACGTACGTGCTGCCGGTGAAGCGCGCGGTCCGGGAGCGCGAGGGGATCGGGACGGGCGACGTCGTGCACGTGCAGCTCACGGTCCTCGACCTGTGAGGTGACCCGCCGCGACGGTCGTGGGCGGCGCGGGTCGTGGACCCGCGGGAGCCGGCGGCGACGCGTCAGATGGTGGGTGCGCAGGAGCCCTGGCCGAGGCGGGCCAGGCCCGCGCGGTCGCCGTCCTGGTACGTCACCACGCCCGTCGTCCACGGGTACATGAGCTGGCTCTGGTCGTCGACGTGGTCCAGGCCGGCGACGTGGCCGAGCTCGTGGCGCAGGACGGCGACGTACGCGGGGTAGCCGCTCTGGCTCGGCATCCCGAGGGTCTCGGCGTCGAGGAACACCTCCGCCGTGACGATGTGGCTCTCGCCGCGGGCCTCGACCATGTGCGTGACGGTCAACCCGGCGACGTCACCGGCCAGCTCCCCGACCGTCCGGTCGTCGGTGAAGCCCACGACCACGGGCGCCCAGCGGTCGCCGTAGCGCGCCGGCTGGAACAGCGGCCGGTCGGCCGTCGCGACCTCGTCCGTGAGGCCGTCGTAGGTCACGGCGAGACCGGTCGCCACGGAGAGGTCGCCGAACGCGGCCAGCACCTGGTCGACGAAGCCCGGTGGCGCGCCCGCGTCGTTCACGACGACGTGCATGGGTCGGCACGGGGACCACGCCACCGGCACCTCCTGCCCGGAGTCCCCGACCTGCGTGTCCTGGAACGTGTAGGCCGTGCTCGCCGGCGCCGGCGGCGGCGTCCCGAGCGGCGCACCGGCCTCCTCGAACCCCGCGCTCGGGTAGCGCCCGCCGCGCACCTCGGGCTGCGGCAGGTCCTCCGGCCGGGCGATCGCGACAGCACCGACGTGCTCGTCGAGGTGCGGGCGGGGGCGGAACGCCGTCAGCAGGTCGTCCGCGTTCGCCCCGGCGACTGCGACGACCGCCGCGACGGCCGCGATCAGCAGGCGGCGGCCGCGGCGGGTCGACACGGGCTGGTACGGCGTCGGCCAGGGCTGCCGGAGGCCCGCCGGGTACGGCTGCGCCGCGACGCCCGGGTACGGCTGCGCCGAGCCCCCGGGGTAGGGCCGGAACGCGGGGTGCGGCTGCTCGGGGTAGCCGCTCGGCGGCCCGTACGGCTGCGGCGCGTACGGCTGCGGCGCGTACGGCTGCGGGCCGTACGGCTGCCCGGGATACGGCTGACGACGGTAGGGCTGCTGGCCGAAGGGGTCCGGGTGGCCGAAGGAGTCCGGGTGGCCATAGGCCTGCTGCGGTGGGGGCTGCTGCAGCGGCTCGGCGAGCGGCGAAGGGAGCGCGGCGGGGAACCAGGTCGCGGGTCGGCCGTCGTCGGCGGCGCCCGGCTGCCCTTCCGGCTCGCGGGCAGGCGGCGCCGTCACGATGCTCGCCTCATCCCGTACCTCCCGTGCGACGCCCCGGCCGTCAGAGGTATCGACCGACGCGCCGCGGTTCATGACCCACGGTAGTGGCGAACCGCGGCGCCTCCCGCGCTCAGCCCGTGGGCGGGCCACCCATCGGCCCGCGCTGGTCGCCGCCGGGGAGCGACGTCCGCGACGAGCCGCCGAGCCCGGTCAGCCCGGCGTCGGTGCCGTCGTCTCCGTCCAGCGGCCGACGCAGGTCCGCCAGCACCACCTCGTCGCCCTCGTCGAGCCCCGAGCGGATCTCGGTGAGCTCGGAGCCGACTGCTCCGACGTCGACGGTCACGTCCTCGGTCGCGCCGCCCCGCACGACGGTGACGGTGGCGTCGCCGCCCGAGACGTGCACGGCCGACGTCGGCACCGTCAGGGTCGCCTCGTCCCCGGCAACCGTGATCGTGACGTGCGCGGATGCACCCTCGAAGAGCTCGGCATCGGTGTCGTCGAGCGTGACGACGACCGTGTACTCGGGGGTGGAGCCGCTCGAGACGTCGAGGACGCCGATGCTCGACACCGCGCCCCGCAGCGCGCCGTCGGCGCTGGCGACCACCACGCTCGCGTCCTGCCCGACGGCGAGCGTGTCGATGACGGAGAGCCCGACCGTCGCGGTCACCGTGTGGCCTGTGCCGCCGAGCACGGTGATGACCGCCTCCGTGGCGCCTGCGGTGACGTCGTCACCAGCCGCGAGTCCGACCGCCCCGACCGTCCCCGCGATCGGGCTGGTCAGCGTCGCCCGCCCGAGCTGCGCGCGTGCGACGGCGACCTTCGCCTCGGCCAGCGAGATCGCCGCCCGGTCGGCGAGCACGTCCGCGGCCGAGGCGACCGCAGCCGAGGCTGACCCCGGCGGTGAGCCGCCGGTGGTCCCTGCGGCTCCCGACGTCGTCGGCGTCTCCGTGGTCGCCGCGGGCGTGCCCGTAGCGCCGCCGGAGGTGGTGGCCGCGGCGGCGATGGTGCGCTGCGCCTCGGCGACGGCAGCGTCCAGGGCCGAGGCGAGCTCCAGCAGCCGCGCCTGCGCGGCGTCGACCGCCGCCTGGTCCTGCTGGACGGTCGTCAGCGCCACCTGGCACGCCTGGAGCTGCTCGACGGTCGGCGTGGCGGGATCCGTGGTCGGCGCGTCCGTCGGTCCACCCGTCGGCGTCGACGGAGGCTCGGTCACAGGCTCGTCGGTCGGCTCGGTCGTGGGCGCAGCGGTCGGCGCCGAGGTGGGCTCAACGGACCCGCTCAGGTCGCACGCCGCGTCCGACGTCGCGGTGTCGGCGCGGCTGGCCGCGAGCGCAGCGTCCACGACGCCGACCTGGGCCAGCAGGTCGGCCTGCGCGCGCTGGACGGCTGCCACCGCCCGCGCCACGGCG
>JAEWYD010000361.1 GCA_023462275.1 Actinomycetes bacterium | reverse complement strand
GACCGGGACCGCGCCGGAGTCCGTCAGCGGGACGGCTCCGGCGAGCCACGCCGTCGCCGGCCGCGCGCCCACCGCGGCGAGCACGACGTCGGCCGGCAGGCGCTCCCCGGTGGCCAGCGTCACGAGGCCCGGGGCGACCTCGGTCACCGCCGTCCGGGTGACCAGGCGGATGCCCGCCGCGGCGTACCACGGCTCGGTGAGCGCCCCGACGTCCCCCAGCGCCGCGGCGAGCGGCGTCGCTGCGGCCTCGACCACCGTCACCTCGACGCCCGCAGCGGCCGCCACCCCCGCGACCTCCGCGCCGACCCAGCCCGCGCCGACTACGACCAGACGCACGCCCGGCGCCAGCGCGGCCCGGAGCTCCGCGGCGTCGTCGGCCGTGTGCAGGGCCCGGGCGCCGGACCAGGCCCGAGGCAGGACGGCGTGCGCGCCGCTCGCCACGACGACCGCGTCGGCGAGCACGTCGCCACCAGCAGTCCGCACGGTGAGGCCCCCGTCGGCCGCGACCAGGCCCGTGGCGGGGTCGGCGAGCCGGACGTCGTCCGCGGCCGCGACATCGAGGCCCAGGTCCGCGGCCAGCCAGGCAGGTTCCGCGCGGCTCAGCAGCTCCTTGGACAGCGGCGGGCGGTCGTAGGGCGGCACGCCCTCGGCGCCCAGCACGGTGACGTGCCCGTCGAACCCCTGCCCGCGCAGTGCCGCCACCGTCCCGGCGCCGGCCAGGCCCGCGCCCACGACGACGACGCGGCGCGGCGGAGCGGTGAGTGCGGCCGGAGTGGTGGGTGCGGCGGGAGCGGCGGGAGCGGGCGGGGGACCTGCGTCGTCGGGGCGCACGTCCCTCACGGTAACCTGACCGCCGTGAACCTCGAGCGGCACCGGGCGCCCGCCCTGTGGCTCGTGGGTGGCGCGGTGGCGCTGGCTGCGATCGCAGCCGTCGTGGTCGACGCGCGGGCGGCCCTCGCCGTCCTCGTCGGCACCCTGGGTCTCGCGGCGGGGGCGCGCCTCGCGCTCCGCGGCCGGCGCCCGGAGGGCGTCGCGGTGCGGTCGACCTGGGTGGACGTCCTCGTCCTCGCGGTGCTCGCGATCGCCATCTCCGTGCTGGCGACGGCGCCCGGGGTCTGAGCGCGCCGGGGGTCTGAGCGCAGCGCCGTCGGGGACCCCGAGCGCAGCACACCCCGGGGGCTGAGCGCCGCACACCTCCCGGGGCCCGAGCGCAGCACAGCCCGCCGAGCCGGGCTCGGCGGGCTGTGCTGCGTGAGGTCAGGCGCCGTGAGGTCTGGCGCCGTGAGGTCAGGCGCCGTGAGGTCAGACGCCGTGAGGGTCAGGCGCGCTCGACGGGCACCTCGTCCTCGTCCTCGTCGTCGTCCTCGTCGTCGTCGTCCAGCAGGACGGCGTCGACCGGCGTCGTGACCGGCGAGAACGCCATGGCGAAGAGACCGGCCACGGCCGCACCGACCAGGGGCGCCACCCAGAACAGCCACAGCTGGCCGAGTGCGTCGCTGCCGGCGAAGATCGCGGACGCCGTGGAGCGGGCCGGGTTGAGGCCGCCGCCCGTCGCGAGCCCCGTCACGAGGATCATCGCGGAGAGCGTGAAGCCGACGGCGAACGGGCCGGTGGCCACGGCCGCGCGGCGGTGCACGACGCCGATCGTCACGGCGACGAAGAGCGCCGTCGCGACCGCCTCGAGGATGAGCGCGTGGGTGAGGCTGAAGGTGATGTCCGGCAGGTTCGCCTGCGACGTGTAGCCCTGGGTCTGCGCGAACAGCGGCGAGCTCTTGTCCCAGCCGTTCGACACGGACGCGAAGAGGTTGTGCTCGTCCTTGCCCTGGCCGAGGAGGGCGGCGGCGAGGCCGCTCGGGACCGTCACGTAGAGGATCGCGGCGGCCATGATGCCGCCGACCACCTGGGCGACCCAGTAGAGGAGCAGGTCGAGCCAGCCGAGGCGGCCCGAGATCGCGGCGCCCAGCGAGACCGCCGGGTTGAAGTGGCCGCCGGAGATGTGGCCCATCGCGGCGATGAGGCCGGCCAGCACGAGGCCGGCGGCGATCGCGACGCCGAACGTGCCGATCTGGGTGACCTGCAGGTACATCGCGGAGCCGAGGATCACGAGCACGAGTGCGAACGTGCCGAGGGCCTCGGCGCCGAGCCGCGACAGCAGGCTCGGGGTGCCCGGTACGTCGAGCAGGCCGGGGTCGACACGCCGGTCGTCCACCAGGGCCGGCTCCGCCGGGGCGGAGGCGAAGGGGTTCGGTTCGGTGCTTGCCATGGCATTCCCGTCGTCGAGGTCGCGACGCCCGCGCGCCGCCTCGCCCGATCATGCCACCCGGCCCTGGGCGCGGTCCCAGGCATCGGCGGACCTGCCCGTTCGGTGAGATCTCTCGACATCAAGTAACCTTGGCTCGCCGCCGGCGGGTGCCCTCCGTGCCCCGACCGACCAGGCGGGACACGAGGACGAGGAGCGCGTGCATGGGCAAGATCAAGGTCGCCGGGCCGGTCGTGGAGCTCGACGGCGACGAGATGACCCGGATCATCTGGGCATCCATCAAGGACCGCCTCATCCACCCGTACCTCGACGTGGACCTGCGCTACTTCGACCTGTCGATCGAGAACCGCGACGCCACGGACGACCAGGTGACCATCGACGCGGCGAACGCCATCAAGGAGCACGGCGTCGGCGTCAAGTGCGCCACGATCACGCCCGACGAGGCCCGCGTGGCGGAGTTCGGCCTCAAGAAGATGTGGCTCTCGCCCAACGGCACCATCCGCAACATCCTGGGCGGCGTCGTCTTCCGCGAGCCGATCATCATCGGCAACGTCCCGCGCCTCGTGCCCGGCTGGACCAAGCCGATCGTGATCGGCCGCCACGCGCACGGCGACCAGTACCGCGCCACGAACTTCAAGGTGGACCGCCCGGGCACCCTGACCCTGACGTTCACGCCCGCGGACGGCTCCGCGCCGATCGAGCAGCAGGTCGTCACGTTCCCCGAGGAGGGCGGCGTGGCGATGGGCATGTACAACTTCACGGCGTCCATCCGCGACTTCGCCCGCGCGTCCTTCGCGTACGGCCTGCAGCGCGGCTACCCGGTGTACCTGTCGACGAAGAACACGATCCTCAAGGCCTACGACGGCGCCTTCAAGGACATCTTCGCTGAGGTCTTCGAGGCCGAGTTCAAGGCGCAGTTCGACGCCGCGGGCCTCACCTACGAGCACCGCCTCATCGACGACATGGTGGCCGCCGCCATGAAGTGGGAGGGCGGCTACGTCTGGGCGTGCAAGAACTACGACGGCGACGTCCAGTCCGACACGATCGCCCAGGGCTTCGGCTCGCTCGGCCTGATGACGAGCGTCCTCATGACCCCGGACGGCCGCACGGTCGAGGCGGAGGCGGCCCACGGCACCGTCACGCGCCACTACCGCCAGCACCAGGCCGGCAAGCCGACCTCCACGAACCCCATCGCGTCGATCTTCGCCTGGACGCGCGGTTTGGCGCATCGGGGCAAGCTGGACAACACTCCGGAAGTCACGGCGTTCGCCGAGACATTGGAGGACGTTGTGATCAAGACTGTGGAGGGCGGGGCGATGACCAAGGACCTCGCGCTCCTCATCGGGCCGGACGCCGAGTGGTTGACCACGGAGGACTTCCTCGCGGCGCTCGACCGGAACCTGGCAGCGCGCCTCGCCTGACCCGGTCCCGCCGTCCGGCGGGTCCCTCGACGCGGCTCACCCCGCGACGTCACCCGAAGGAGCACGCATGGCGAACCCGGCCGAGACCCCGGTCACCGTGACGGTCACCGGGGCGGCGGGCCAGATCGGCTACTCGCTGCTGTTCCGGATCGCGTCGGGCGCCATGCTGGGCGCGGGGACGCCCGTGCGGCTGCACCTGCTGGAGATCCCGCAGGGCGTCCGCGCGGCCGAGGGCACGGCCATGGAGCTCGCCGACTGCGCGTTCCCGCTGCTCGACTCGGTCGAGATCTTCGACGACGCGCGCAAGGCCTTCGAGGGCACGAACGTGGCGCTCCTCGTGGGCGCCCGTCCCCGGGGTCCGGGCATGGAGCGCGGCGACCTGCTCGAGGCGAACGGCGGCATCTTCGGCCCCCAGGGCGAGGCGATCAACGCGGGTGCGGCGGACGACGTCCGCGTCCTGGTGGTCGGCAACCCCGCCAACACCAACGCGCTCATCGCGGCGGCCCACGCGCCGGACGTGCCGAGCGACCGGTTCACCGCGATGACGCGGCTCGACCACAACCGTGCGCTGTCGCAGCTCGCGGACAAGACCGGGGTGCCGGTGGGCCGCATCGCCAAGGTGGCGATCTGGGGCAACCATTCCGCGACCCAGTACCCGGACGTCTCGCACGCGACCATCGACGGGCGACCGGCGCGCGACCTGCTGGAGCGCACGTGGGTCGAGCACACGTTCATCCCCACGGTGGCCAAGCGCGGCGCCGCGATCATCGACGCGCGGGGTGCGTCGTCGGCCGCGTCGGCCGCGAACGCCGCCGTCGACCACGTGCGGTCCTGGGTGCTCGGCACGCCCGAGGGCGACTGGACGTCCGCGGGCGTCGTCTCGAACGGGGAGTACGGCGTGCCCGAGGGCCTCGTGACGTCCTACCCCGTCGTGTCGCGGGACGGCCGCTGGGAGGTCGTCGAGGGCCTGGACGTCGACGAGTTCTCCCGCCGTCACATCGACCGCTCGGTGGCCGAGCTGGTCGAGGAGCGCGACGCCGTCCGGGAGCTCCGCCTCCTCTGAGCCGCCCGGTCGCCGCTGCTGTTCCGCGCGACCGCTGCTCGTCGACGCGACCGCTGCCGCCCAGGTGGCAGCGGTCGCCCCTGTTCGGCAGCGCTCGCGCCGGACGGCAGCGCTCGCGCCGGACGGCAGCGCTCGCGCCG
>JAEWYD010000360.1 GCA_023462275.1 Actinomycetes bacterium | reverse complement strand
GGTCCGCGCACGCCCGGTGCCTCCGGTGCGACGGTCATCGTCGCGAGGTGGCCGCGCGCGGCCGTCGCGATGCGCGCGACGGCGGCCGCGCTGCCGGCGGTCATGTGCGTCGGGTCCTGCGCCCCGCAGCGGGCGGGGGAGAGGTAGGGGCCCTCGAGGTGGATGCCGGCGATCTGCCCGGGGTCGGTGGGGGCCGCGTCGGCGAGCTCGGCCAGCACGGCGACGCGGGCGAGCAGCGTCTCTTCGGGCGCGGTGACGAGGGAGGCGACGAGCGACGTCGTGCCGTGGCGCAGGTGCTCGAGCACCGCGGGGGTGGCCGCGGTCGCGTCGGTCGCGTCGGGGAAGCTGGCGCCCCCGCCGCCGTGGCAGTGCACGTCGACGAGGCCGGGCAGGATCGTCGCGCCGGCGACGGGGGTGGCGGCGCGGCGGAGGTCGCCGGTGGCGTGCGCCGCGGCGCCGACCCACACGAGCGCGGCACCGTCGATCGCCAGCAGGGCGTCCTCGACGACTCCGGCGGGCAGGACGGCACGGCCTCGGAGGATCTCCATGACGGCGAGCATGGCCCATTGACATCGAGTATGTAAAGAAGGTTCACTAACAAATGTGCAGACGCTGCGGACCTCGAGCAAGGTGCTGGCTCCCCAGCTGCGCGCGCACCACCGCTCGATGGTCCTGCAGCACCTCTTCCACGAGGGCCCCGGGTCGCGCGCGGACCTCGCGCGCAGCACCGGCCTCACCCGCGTCACCGTCTCCGACCTGGTCGGCGAGCTCATGGCCGACGGTCTCGTCGCCGAGCTCGGCCAGGACTCGCGCGAGGGCCGCGTGGGCAAGCCCGGCACGCTCGTCGGCCTGCAGACCGAGGCGTTCCAGATCGTCGCCGTCGACCTGACGGACGACGCGTTCCTGCACGGCGCCGTCCTGGACCTGGCCGGCACCGTCCTCGAGCAGCGCAGCGCCCGCTTCGACGACCCGACCGGCGACAGCGCCTACCGTGCCCTGCTCGCGTTCTGCCGCGAGCTCGTCGCCGCGGCCACGCGACCTGTGCTCGGCGTCGGCGTCGGCTCGCCCGGCATCATCGACGACGCCGGCACCGTCCTCGAGGCGCCCAACCGCGAGTGGTACGCCCGCCCGCTGGCCGCCGACCTCAGCGCCGCCCTCGCGCTGCCGGTGCACGTCGCCAACGACGCCGACACCGCAGCCCTCGGCGAGTTCACCTACGGCGGCGGCGTCGGCTCCGGGCTCCTCGTGCTCACGGTCGGCCAGGGCGTCGGCTCCGGCATCGTGCTCGACGGCGGCCTGGTCGCCGGCCACGCGCACGCCGCGGGCGAGCTCGGCCACGTCACGGCCGTCGACGAGCGCGACGACCACGGCCCCCTCGGCCCCGCGCAGCCCTGCGCGTGCGGCCGCACGGGGTGCCTGGAGACGCTGCTCGCCGTCCCCGCCCTGCGCCGGCGCGTCGCCGGCCTGGACCCCGATGCCGAGGCGGCCGCGCTCGCGGCGGTCGGCCGGCGCCTCGGGACGGTCCTCGCGCCCGTGGTGGGCGCCCTCAATCTCGCCGAGGTCGTGCTGTGCGGCCCGGCGGAGCTCCTGGACGGCCCCCTGCGCACCGAGGCGCTGCGGGCGATCCGGGAGCGGACGATGCCGGTCAGCAGCCGCGACCTGCAGCTGCGCATGACCACGCTCGGCGAGGCGGCACCGCTCTCCGGGGCGGCAGTGCTCGTCCTGTCCGGTCAGCTCGGGGTCACGTGACGACCCCGAGCTGACCGTCCTGGAAGGTCCACAACCCTGGACGGCGTCGTGAGGCGCCGTCGGCGCAACGGGAAGGAACCCATCGTGAGAATGGTACGGAAGGGCGCGGTCGCCCTGGGTCTGGTCGGGGTCCTCGCCCTGACCGCCTGCGGGGGGTCGGGCGACGACGAGAAGCCAGCGGCGGGCGGCGACGGCACCGGTGCCGCGACGCCGGAGGCCGCCGAGATCACCCTGTGGCTCGCGGGCAGCGACACGCCGCAGGAGCTGCGGGACTACCTCGTGGACACGTTCGCGAAGGAGAACCCCGGCTCGACCCTCAAGATCGAGGAGCAGTCCTGGACCGACCTGGTGACCAAGCTCACCACGGCCCTGCCCGACGCCGAGAACACCCCCGACGTCGTCGAGGTCGGCAACACGCAGTCGCCGACCTTCACCACCGTGGGCGCGTTCCGCGACCTCACCCCGCTGTACGCCGAGCTCGGCGGCGACAAGCTGCTGCCGTCCTTCGTCGAGGTGGGCAAGGCCGACGGCAAGAACTATGCGCTGCCGTACTACTTCGGCTCGCGCTACATGTTCTACCGCAAGGACATCTGGACGGCCGCCGGCCTCGAGCCGCCGACGACGCTCGCGGACTTCGCGACCGACGTGGCGAAGCTGCGCACCGACAATCAGTCCGGCTTCGCGCTCGGCGGCCAGGACTGGCGCAACGGCATCTCGTGGGTCTTCGCCTACGGCGGCGAGCTCGCGAAGCAGGACGGCGACCAGTGGACGTCCACGCTGTCCGACCCGAAGACGATCGAAGGTCTCAAGGCGTGGCAGTCCGTCTACGCGACCGCGTCGAACATCCCCGCCACCGAGCGCGACGTCGCGTACTGGGACTTCCTGAACGACGGCGCCAACGGCGAGCCGCCGGCTGCCGCGACGATCATGGCGCCCGGCTGGGCGCGCTGGTCGCTCGGTGACCTCATCAAGAACGACAAGGGTGAGGAGGTCCGGGACGGCATGACGGACACCGCGAAGTGGGGCATCTTCGCCCTGCCCGGCGTGGACGGCGGCGTCGCCCCCGTGTTCGCCGGTGGGTCCAACATCGCGATCTCGGCCAAGTCCCAGCACCCCGAGCTGGCCGAGAACCTGATGCGCATCATCTTCTCCGAGGAGTACCAGACGATGCTGGCCAAGAACGGCCTCGGCCCGGCCAACAGCGACTACGTCTCCGCGCTCGGTGACGACGAGTTCGCGACGACGATGATCGAGACGGCCGCCGCCTCGAAGCTCACCCCCGCCGCGCCCGGCTGGGCCGCCGTCGAGGGCGCGTTCGTCTACGAGGAGCTGTTCCAGAAGATCGCCGAGGGCGGCGACGTCGAGCAGCTCGCCCAGCAGTACGACGAGAAGATCACGCCGATGCTCAACGGCTGAGCGCACGGCTCAGCCCGACCGGAGCGGGCGTGGGGTCGCGCCCCCGCACCCCCGCCCGCTCCGGGGCACCCCCCACGCCCACCAGACCACGGGCCCGGGCCCGTCGCCCCGCCCTGCCCATCGGAAGGAGCCACCCATGGCCGGCACGCTGGTCGCCAGCCCGCCCGTGGCCCGCACGGCCCGCGGCGCGCGACGCCGTCGTCGCTCGCCGGTGCCCTACCTGTTGCTGCTGCCCGCCGTCGCCGTCCTGCTGCTGGGGCTCGGCTACCCGGTGTACTGGCAGGTCGTCGCCTCGCTGCAGGAGTACGGCCTGGCGCAGCAGTTCGGCAAGCCGCCGACGTTCGTCGGGCTCGACAACTACGCGACGATCTTCTCGTCCCAGGACCTGTGGGCCGTCGTCGTGCGGTCCATCCTGTTCTGCCTGGTCAACGCGTTCCTCACCGTCGGCATCGGGCTGCTGCTGGCCCTGCTGATGCGGGCCGTCGGCCCCGTCGTCCGCGTCGTCCTGCAGGTGAGCCTGCTGCTCGCGTGGGCGATGCCGATGGTCGCGGCGGTCACCGTGTGGCGCTGGCTCTTCGACTGGCGCACCGGCGTCGTGAACTGGTTGCTCGTGCGCCTCGGCCTCGACGGCTTCGAGGGCCACAACTGGCTCGCGCAGCCGCTGTCGTTCTTCTTCGTCGCCACGGTCGTCATCGTGTGGATGTCCGTGCCGTTCGTGGCGCTCTCCGTGTACGCCGGGCTCACGCAGGTGCCCGAGGAGGTCCTCGAGGCGGCGCGCATCGACGGCGCCAGCGCCCGGCAGACGCTGCGGCACATCCTGCTGCCGATGGTCCGGCCGGTGCTCGCCATCGTCCTGCTGCTGCAGATCATCTGGGACCTGCGGGTGTTCGCCCAGGTCCGGCTGCTGCAGGACAGCGGCGCCCCGGTGTCGGAGACGAACCTGCTGGGCAACTTCATCTTCGAGCTCGGCATCGGGCGGCAGGACTTCGGTGGCGCCGCGGCCGTCTCGATCCTCGTCCTCGCACTGACGGTCGCCATCAGCTGGCCGTACGTGCGCAGCCTCATGAAGGAGCTGGGATGACCGCCCTGCCCACCGCCGCGGCGCCGTCGTCGACGCTCGCCGCCCGGGCGCGCACGCCGCGGGCCCGACGCCGGACCGGCCGGCTCCTCGCGAGCGCCGCCGGCCTCGTCGTCGCCCTGATCTGGGTCTTCCCCGTCTACTGGATGGTGCTCTCGGCGCTGACGCCGAACGCGCGGCTGCAGTCCGCCACACCGTCGTTCCTGCCGACCCACGCGACCCTGGGCAACCTCAGCTCCGTCGTGAGCGGGCCGGGCTTCGGCACCGCGCTGCGCATGAGCCTGGCGGTGACGGGCGTCACCGTGCTGGCAGTGCTGGTGTTCGCGTTCCTCGCGGCGCTGGCCATCAGCCGGTACCGGTTCCGCGGCCGCCGCTCGTTCGTGCTCACCGTGCTGTTCGTGCAGATGCTGCCGGCCGAAGGGCTGTTCATCGCGCAGTACAAGATGCTCTCGGCCGCCGGCCTGCTGAACGCCGTGCTGGGTGTCGCCGTCCTCTACACCGCGGCGATCGTGCCGTTCACCGTCTGGATGCTGCGCGGGTTCGTCGCCGGCGTCCCGGCCGACCTGGAGGAGGCCGCGATGGTCGACGGGCTGTCCCGGTTCCAGGCGTTCTGCCGCATCACCCTGCCGCTGCTCGCGCCCGGGCTCGTCGCCTCCGGCGTGTACGCCTTCCTGCAGGCGTGGAACGAGTTCACGGTCGCCCTCGTCGCGCTCCCGGCCGAGAGCTCGCAGACCCTCCCGCTGTGGCTGCGCGGCTTCCTGGCGGCGTCGGTCAACCGCGGCGTCAACTGGGCCGAGGTGATGGCGGCGTCCACGCTGCTCGCGGTACCCGTGATCGTGTTCTTCCTGCTCGTGCAGAACCGCATGACGTCCGGGCTCGTCTCCGGGGCGGTGAAGGGCTGATGGACGTGCGCGAAGCCGCTGGGGGGCTGCGGGTCGGGCTCGACGTCGGCGGCACCAAGGTGCTGGGCGTGCTGCTGGACGGCGACGTCGTGCGGGGGTCGGTCCGCCGGCCCACACGCAGCGGGACCGCCGGGGTGGTCGCCACGGCGGCGGAGGCGGTGGCGGACCTCTGCGCCGCCGCGCGCGTCGACGTCGCGGACCTCGCGGCGGTCGGCATGGGGCTGCCCGGAGTCGTCGACCCCGCGTCAGGGACCGTCGCCCACGCCGTGAACCTCGGCATCGACGCCGGGGTGCCGGTCGGCGCGCTGCTCGGCGACCGCCTCGGCGTCCCGGTGACGGTGGCGAACGACCTGAACTGCGCGGCCCTCGGGGCGGCGGACCGGCTCGGCCTGCGCGACCTGGCGTTCCTGGCCCTCGGCACCGGCGTGGCGGCGGGCCTCGTGCTCGACGGCCGGCTGCGTCGCGGGCACATGGGGGCGGCGGGCGAGGTGGGGCACCTGCCCTACCGTGCGGACGGCCCGGCGTGCGCGTGCGGGCAGCGGGGCTGCCTGGAGCTGTACGCCTCGGGCTCCGCGCTGGACGCCGCATGGCCGGGCGCGACGCCGGCGCCGGTCGCGGTGTTCGCGGCGGCCGCGGCGGGCGACCCCCGGGCGATCGCGCTGCGCGACGACTTCGCCGACGCCGTCGCGACGGCGGTGCGCTTCCTCGTGCTGACCTGCGACGTCGCCGACGTCGTGCTGGGC
>JAEWYD010000359.1 GCA_023462275.1 Actinomycetes bacterium | reverse complement strand
ACGCCGGTGCGCGAAGCGCGCCCGGAGTGTCCGTTCCGACCGCTATGGTCGCCTCGACCACCCGAGCCCCGAAGGGACGCGCCGTGCCGGAGAACGCCATCGAGATCGCCGTGCCGGTGGTCATCGTGCTCGTCTCGCTGCTCATCGTGGCGCTCACCCTGCGCGGGGTCCGCGGCGTGACGAAGGGCGTGAAGAACGGTGTCGCGGGCACCGCCGTCGTCCAGGGCATCGGCGAGACGGGGACGACCATCAGCGCACCCGGCGTGGGGCCCGAAGCGCCCGTGTACCGGATCCAGCTCCAGGTGCTCCCGCCCATGGGCACGCCCTACCAGGTGGAGATCAAGCAGGCCGTCCCGCGCATCCACGTCCCCTTCTTCCGGCCCGGCACGACCGTGCCCGTCGACATCGACCCCCAGCGGCCCGACCGGGTGCGCGTCGCCTTCGGACGGCTCGCGGTGGGCGGCACCGCGACGATCGGCGGCGTCGCCCTCGGCGGGGCGCCCGGAGTCTCCGTCACGTTCCAGGACAACCGACCCGTGGACGGGCTGGGCGACGTGCTGGCGGCCGTCCGCGACGGCTCGATGCCCACCAACCGCGGCAGCGCCGCCGAGCTGCTGCGTACCGGGACCCACGGCGTCGCGGAGGTCACGAGCGCGATGCCGCTGGGCAAGACGACGCGAGAGGTCTTCCCCGGGGCCGCACCGGACGTCGCGGACGACCCCGTGTGGATGATCACCGTGACGGTGGACGTCCCCGGTCAGGCGCAGTTCCCGGCCGTCTTCGGGCACCGGGTGCCCCGGGCGCGCGTCGCCCAGGTGGCGCCCGGCCTGCGTCTGCCGGTCGCCGTGAACCTCGCCGACCGGAACTCGCAGGTCGCGATCGACTGGGACGCCCTGCCGGCCTGACCAGCGGTCAACGCTTCTTGTCGGGCCGTCTGCGGTACTCGCGGGTGCGCACCTTCCAGACCTGCGCCATCTCCGCGCGCAGGCGGGCGTCGGTCCGGGCCGCCTGGTGCTGCGCCTCACGCAGGAGCTTGCGGTAGGACTCCAGGCGCCGTCGGGAGAGCGAGCCGTCCTCGACCGCCGCGAGCACCGCGCAGCCTGGCTCGGTCCGGTGCTCGCAGTCGGCGAACCGGCAGCGGGCGGCGAGCTCGTCGACGTCGACGAACACGTCGTCGACGGCCGCGGCGTCGGGCAGGCCGATCGTCCGCATCCCGGGCGTGTCCAGCACGGCGCCGCCGCCGGGGACGAGGTGCAGCTCGCGCGTCACGGTCGTGTGCCGCCCCTTCCCGTCGCCCCGCAGGCCCCGCGTGCGCATCGGGTCGCCCCCGACGAGCGCGTTGAGCAGCGTGGACTTGCCGACGCCCGAGGCGCCGAGCAGAGCCACGGTGGCGCCGTCGGCGAGCCAGGCGCGCAGGGGCTCCAGGCCGGCGCCCGTCGCGGCCGAGGTGAGCAGGACCTCGGCGCCCGGGGCAAGCAGCGCCACGGCGGCGGTGACCTCCGCCGCCTCCGGGACGAGGTCCGCCTTGGTCAGGACCACCGCCGGGCGACCTCCGGACGCCCAGGCCAGCGCGAGCAGGCGCTCGATGCGGCCCGCGTCAGGGTCGGGTGCGAGCCCCTCGACCACGGCGACCACGTCGGCGTTCGCGGCGAGCACCTGGCCGCGCGACGTGCGGTCCACCTGGGCCCGCACGACGGCGGTGCGCCGGGGGAGGACCCGCTCCACCACGGCGCCGGGGCCGTCGATGGCCACGAGCACCCAGTCGCCCGTGACGGGCGCGAGCGTCGGGTCGTCGCGGCGGGCGCGGGCCAGGTCGGGTGCGAGCGTCGCGGCGCGGGTGGTCGGGCCGTCGGCGCCGGGCAGCAGGACGTCGTAGGCGTCCCGGTCGGCGCGCGCGACCCGGGCGGGCCGCTGATGGTCCTGGGGCGGGGCCGTGCGCAGTGCGGCGGCCCAGGTCTGGTCCCAGCCGAGGGCGCGGAGCGCGTCCGCGGGTGCGCCGGCGCGGCTGGGCGAGGTGCGTGCGGGTGTGCTGGAAGTGCTCAACGGAGGTCCCTCGGTCGGGACCGGCGCTCGCTCTCAGCGAGGCCGGACGGAGATGGATGACGGCGCGGTGCAGCGCTGAACCGGCATGGCCGTCACCTCCTCACGTCTGGTCCGCCCGGCTGAGCCGCGCGGCACGACCAGGCTAGGTGCGGCGCCCGGCGTCGGGCACGCTCTTTTCCGGTCGCGGCGCGGGCGGTGCCCGGGCGCCGGAGGTGTGGGGGAGAATGGGCCCGTGAGCCTGTACCGGGACGAGGCGGTCGTGCTGCGCACGCAGAAGCTCGGCGAGGCCGACCGCATCATCACGCTGCTCACCCGCGAGCACGGCAAGGTCCGCGCGGTGGCCAAGGGCGTGCGCAAGACGTCGTCGCGCTTCGGCTCGCGCCTCGAGCCGTTCATGCTCGTCGACGCGCAGCTGTACACCGGTCGCAGCCTGGACATCGTCACGCAGGTGGAGACGCTCGACGCGTTCGGTCGGGACGTCTGCGCGGACTACGCGCTCTACACGGCGGGCACGGCGATGCTCGAGACGGCCGAGCGCCTGGTCGAGGCCGAGAACGAGCCCGCCGTCCAGCAGTTCCTCCTCCTCGTGGGGGCGGTGCGCGCGCTCGCGGAGCGCGCCCACGAGCCCGGCCTGGTGCTCGACGCCTACCTGCTGCGCGCCCTCGCCGTGGCGGGCTGGGCGCCGTCGTTCGTGGACTGCGCCCGCTGCGGCGCCCCCGGGCCGCACCGCGCGTTCGCCGTCGCCTCCGGC
>JAEWYD010000358.1 GCA_023462275.1 Actinomycetes bacterium | reverse complement strand
GCCCGAGCCCGCGCCGACGCCGGAGCCCGAGCCTGCGCCGACGCCGGAGCCCGAGCCTGCACCGACGCCGGAGCCCGAACCGAGCCCGTCAGGCGTCGACGCCGGCGAGCCGGAGGGCGCTCCCGCCCTCCCCGTCGCGGCGTACCTGGCCGCCGACCCCACCTCCAGCCGTCGCCGCCGGACGTCCGCGCCCAAGGAGCGCAGCTTCGTCGGTCTCCTCGCGGCGGGTGTCGTCGTCGCGGCGAGCGTGCTCTTCCCGCTGCAGGTCGTGGCGTACCGGAGCATCGGCCCGACGCTGGTCACCTTCACGGCGTCCGCGCTCGTCCTCGTCACCGGCCCGGGGGTGCTGCGGTCCGTCGGCGACCGGGGCCGCGTCTCCCTCCTCCCCGCCGTCGCGCTCGCAGCCGGCGTGCTCGGCCTCCTCGGCTGCTTCGTGGCCGCCCTGATCGCGGTCAACGCGTCCTGAGGACCGCTCACCCCAGCGGCTGGCACGCCGCGCACACGTAGACGCTGCCCCCGAGGTACGCCTCCTTGGAGCGCGGCCCGCCGCAGCGCGGGCACGGCAGGTGCAGCGTCCCGCGGCACATGACCGTCGGGTACCGCCCCGGCCGGCCGCGCAGGTCGCGCTCGGTGTCGCGGCCCCCGGCGTCGGCCATCGCCCGCAGCGTGCCGGTCACCGCGGAGTGCAGGGCGGCGCGCTCGGCGTCGGACAGCGTCGCGACCTTGCGTCGCGGGTGGATCCCGGCCACCCAGAGCACGTCCTGCAGGACGCCGTTGCCCAGTCCCGGCACCCGCTGCTCCGTCGCGAGGAAGGCCTTCGCGGACAGGCGCCCCACGCCGTCGGCGGCCAGGAGGCCGGCGAACCAGTCCGCGTCGAACGCCGCCGTCAGCGGGGAGGGCGCGCGCCGGGCGGCCGCGAGGTAGGGGCTCCCGGCGTCGCCGTCGCGCAGCAGCTCGATGCCGCCGTACATGGCCACCGTGACCACGAGGGCCGCGCCGTCGTCCAGGTCGAGCCGCAGCTGGTGACGGTCCGGCAGCCGCTCGCCCGGGGCGTGCCGCCGCGGGACCGCCGCGTCGCTCAGCACCACCCGCACCTCGCCCGCCTCGAGCACCACGTGGCCGCCGACGGCGCTCGCGCCGGTGAGCGTGCGCCCCGTGAGCGCGGCTCGGTAGTCCGACGGCTCGCCGGTGAACCAGGTCAGCCGGTGCGGGGTGTGCCCCGCCTCCGCCGCGGTGATCACGCGGCCGACGACCAGCTCCGACGCCTGAGCGGCCAGCGTCACCGCCTCGGGCAGCTCGATCACCACGACCTCCTCGGTGCGTCCGGCGGGGGTGGTCCCAGCCTGGCACTCCGCGGGGTCACGCGAAGCGGTCGGGGTCCCCGGCTCCGCGCCGCACGACCTCGGGGTAGCCCTCCGACCAGTCGACCACCGTCGTCGGCACCGTGCCGCAGTCGCCGCCGTCGACGACGACGTCGACCAGGTGGTCCAGCTCCTCCTTGATGAGCCAGCCGTCCGTCATCGGCTCCTCGTGGTCCGGCAGCAGGAGCGTGCTGGACAGGAGCGGCTCGCCCAGCGCGCGCACGAGCGCCTGCGCCACCGGGTGGTCGACGATGCGCACGCCCACCGTCCGCTTGCGGGGGTGCGCGAGCCGCCGCGGGACGTCCTTGGTCGCGGGCAGGATGAACGTGTACGGGCCGGGCGTCGCGGCCTTGATGGCACGGAAGGCCGCGTTGTCGAGCAGCACGTACTGGCCGACCTGCGCGAAGTCGGCGCACACCAGCGTGAAGTGGTGGCGGTCGTCGAGGTGGCGGATGCGCCGGATGCGGTCCGCGGCGTCGTGCGCCGCCATGCTCGCCCCGAGCGCGTAGCACGAGTCCGTCGGGTACGCGACGACCGCGCCGTCGCGGAGCTTGCCCACGACCTGGTCCACCAGGCGGGGCTGCGGGTCGTGCGGATGGACGTCGACGTACCTGGCCACGCCCCGAGCCTAGGCCGGGGCCGCGCGTCGGTCACGGCCGGCCGCTCTTCCGGCCGCGACCGACGCCGTCAGCGGATCCCGAACCGGTTGCTCGTCGGGTAGAGCAGCGCCCACGTGGCGTCGTCGTAGTCGCGGCCGATGCCGGTGCGCACGGGCGCAACGGGAGCCACGGGGCCGACCGGGCCGACGGGGGCGGGGCCGGTCGGCTGGCGGGGGACGAAGTACGCGGACGTGCCGCCGTCGGCGGCGCTGCCCGGGTAGAACACCGTGCCGTTCGACACGGCCGCGCCGCCGGACGACGCCAGGGGCGTCACCGGGGTCTCGACGGAGCGGGCGAGCCAGCGGGCGATGTCCGCGACCTCCATGGGCGTGAGGCGCTGCGGCAGGTTGACCAGGGTGCTCGCCAGGTGCAGGCGGCCGACGACGAGCGCGCCGCCGCACATCGCGGGCGGCAGGTCGCGCGGCGTGACGTGGATGACGCCGAGCACCGGCGCGCGCTGGTCGACCGGCAGGAGGGACGTGAGGGCGTCGACGGCGGCCGCGAGCTGTTCGAGGTCGCGCTCGCACCGGAAGCCGTCGTGCCGCAGGACGCCGCCCTCGACGACGACGTGGCCCGTCCAGGCGCGCTCGGCCACGACGACGACGCCGCCGGGGCCGACGGCCACGTGCACGTCGTGGAGCTCGGGCACGCGCGGGGGCCGCTCCTCCAGCGTCGTCCAGCCGTACCGCCCGAGGAGGGCGAGGGCCGACGTCGTCACGCGCTCGCCGTCGGCGCCGTCCGCGACCTGCGCCCAGGCCAGGCGCTGCCGCTCGACCTGCGCGACGTCGCTCGCGACGGCGGCGACGACCGGGTCCGGCGGGGCCGGCGCGACAGCCGGCTGCTCGACCTTGTGCCCACGGCGCGCGCCGCGTCGATCAGTGGTACCGATGCTCATGGTGACCCCCCAGTCACGTCCTGCCATGACCATCGGCAGGTGCCCGGCTGACCACGATCGCCCGAACGGGGGAAAGTCGGTGACGGCGGCGTAACGAACCGCCGGTCACGCGGCGCTGAGGACCGCCACGACGAAGTCCGACGACGGCGTGCGGGGCCGCAGGTCCCACGTGCCGAGGGCGACGTCCACGTGCCGGTCGGCGGCGGGCACGTCGTCGTCCAGGAAGCGCTCCACCGGGTAGCCGCGGCCCACGCCGAAGCCGACGACGGCGCGACCCCGCGGCGCCACGGGTCGTCCGTCGCATGGGTCCAGTCTGCCCGGCGACGGTGAGGGCGGCCCGCGCGCTGCCCGGTGGCGTGCTGCCCGTCCCTCACGTCTACCTGGGCAGCGCCAGGCGGGGCTCAGGTAGACCGAACCGCGAGCCGGACCGCCCGCCCGGCACGACGAGGGGCCGGCCGCCGCCCGGCGACCGGCCCCTGGAGCCCTGCTGCGCTCAGTGCTCCTTGGCGTGGTCCTTCGCGTGCTCGCGCGCCTCCTTGGCGGCCGCGGCGATCTTCTCGACCAGGTGCGACGGGACGACGTCGTAGTGGTCGAGCTCGGCCGTGAACGTGCCGCGGCCGCCGGTCAGCGACCGCAGGTCGAGCACGTACCGCTGCACCTCGGCCTCCGGCACCATCGCCTGGATCTCGCTGCTGCCGTCGTCCAGCGAGGTCGTCCCGGCGATCCGCCCGCGGCGCGAGGACAGGTCGCCCATGACGTCGCCCTGCAGCGCCGTCGGGATCCGGACCGTGACCAGCGAGATCGGCTCGAGGAGGACCGGGGACGCCTTCGCCATGGCCTCGCGCAGGCCCATCGACGCTGCCGTCCGGAACGCCATCTCGGAGGAGTCGACCGGATGGAACTTGCCGTCGTAGCACTCGACCTTCACGTCGACGACGGGGAACCCGTACACGCCGCCGGTCGACATGGCCTCGAGCACGCCCTTCTCCACCGCGGGGATGAAGTTGCGCGGGATCGCGCCGCCGACGATCGAGTCGATGAACGCCGAGCCCTCGCCGCGCCCCGCCGGGGACACCCGCAGCTGGCAGACGGCGTACTGCCCGTGGCCGCCCGACTGCTTCTTCAGCTTGCCCTCGGCCTCGGCGGTGTGGGTGATGGTCTCCCGGTAGGCGACCTGCACCTCCTCCGTCTTCACGTTCACGCCGAACTTGCGGGCCAGTCGCTCGAGCGCGACGGCGATGTGGGTGTCGCCGGTGCCGCGCAGCACGGTCTGCCCGGACTCGCCCGTCCGGTCGATGACCAGCGACGGGTCCTCGCCCACGAGCCGCTGCAGCGCCGACGACAGCTTGTCGTCGTCGGCCTGGGTGAGCGGCTTGAGGGCGAGCGCGTACGGCGTCGTGCGCGGGGCCGGGCCGGGCACGTGCACCGTGTGACCGCGCTTGGCGAGCGCCGTGCCGGTGGGCGTGCCGGTCAGCTTCGCGACGGCGCCCAGGTCACCGGCGGCGAGCGCCTCGACCGCGACGTGCTCCTTGCCGCGCAGCTTGAACAGGCCGTGCAGGCGCTCCTCCGTGCCCGTGGTCGCGTTGACCAGCCGGTCCTCGTTGCGCACGACGCCGGAGAGCACCTTGAAGATCGACACCTGCCCGACGAACGGGTCGGCGACGGTGCGGAAGACGTAGAGCAACGGGTCGCCGGCCGGGTCGGCCGTGACCTCGGTCTCGGGTCCGTCGGGGGTGCCGGCGCGCACGGTGACGGGACGCTCGGCGGGCGACGGCGCCAGCTCGCACAGGTAGTCGGCGAGGCGGTCGATGCCGACGCCGGTCAGCGCCGAGCCCACGAGCACCGGGAACTCCGCGCACTCGCGCACCTCGTGGACGAGCGCGGTCTCGAGCTCGGCCGCCGACGGGACGTCCCCGGACAGGTAGCGCTCGAGCTGCTCGTCGTCGCCGGAGACGATCTCCTCCGCCACCTCGTCGTGGAGGCGGTGCTCCTCCTCGGCGACGCCGTCGGGAAGGGCCTCGTCGTGGTGGGAGCCGTCCTTGTCGTAACCCAGTCCGGTCTCGGAGAGCACGTCGGCGATGGCGGTGAACGCCTCCTCCTCGGCGAACGGCATCTCCAGCGGGACGATCCCGGCGCCGAACGTCGCGCGAAGCTGCTCGAGCACCCGGTGGAAGTCTGCGCGGGGCTTGTCCTCCTTGGTCAGGAAGATCATCCGCGGGATGCCGAGGTCGGCGCACTGGCGCCAGACGATCTCGGTGCCGACCTCGACGCCGTCCACCGCGCTGACTACGACGAGGGCCAGGTCGGCGACCGCGAGGGCCGCGTCGACGCCGGCCGCGAAGTCGGCGTAGCCCGGGGTGTCGATCAGGTTGATCGTGTACTCGCGGCCGTCGGCCGCCGTCCACGGAAAGGGGGCGATCGCCGGGGAGAGCGAGATGCCGCGCTTGATCTCCTCGGGCTCGGTGTCGCACACCGTGGTGCCCTCTTCGACCTTGCCGAGGCGGGGGACGACGCCGGCCCGATGCAGGAGTGCCTCGGCCAGAGTCGTCTTGCCTGCGCCGCTGTGGCCCACCAGGGCCACATTTCGGATGGTTGGCGTGACCGCCGTTTCCACCATGTCGGATCTCCTTCGTTGGAGTGGCCCTCGCTCGCAGGGTAGTCACGACTCCCGCTCAGGGGTACAGGACCTACGTCGGCGGGTGAAAGCGGTGGCCGACGGCGGAGCCGGGACCTTGGAGCGGTACCGGCGAGCGCGCGCGCGTGGCTACTATGGGCGCGACCGTGGGAGCGCTCTCGCCACGACGACGTGTCAGGTCAGCCACCGACGCCGTCGCCGTCGTGCGCGCGCGACCCCATCCCGATCCCGGCCACCACCGAGAGGCTCCCCACCGATGCGCTTCGGGCACTTCGACGACGCGGCTCGCGAATACGTCATCACGACCCCGCTCACCCCGTACCCGTGGATCAACTACCTGGGCTCCCAGGAGTTCTTCTCGCTGATCTCGCACCAGGCCGGGGGCTACTCCTTCTACCGCGACGCGCGGATGCGTCGCCTCACCCGGTACCGCTACAACAACGTGCCGACCGACGTCGGCGGCCGGTACCTGTACGTCAACGACGGCGGGGACGTCTGGACGCCGTCGTACCTGCCGGTCAAGGCAGAGCTCGACGACTTCGAGGCGCGCCACGGCCTGGGCTACACGGTCATCACGGGCGAGCGCCGCGGCGTCCGCATCGAGAGCCTCTTCTTCGTGCCGACCGGCGAGAACGCGGAGATCCAGCGCGTCACGGTCACGAACACGTCCGACGCCGCGAAGCGCATCACGCTCTTCTCGTTCGTCGAGTTCGCGCTCTGGAACGCCCTGGACGACCAGACGAACTACCAGCGCAACCTCTCGATCGGCGAGGTCGAGGTCGAGATGGACTCGCCGCACGGCTCGGCGATCTACCACAAGACCGAGTACCGGGAGCGGCGCAACCACTTCTCCGTGCACGCGGTGAACGTTCGCGCGGCCGGCTTCGACACGGACCGGGAGAGCTTCACCGGGCCGTTCAACGGACTGCACGAGCCGGCGGTGCCGGCCGCGGGCGCGTCCACCGACTCGGTGGCGTCGGGCTGGTACCCGATCGGTTCGCTGAGCGTGCCGCTCGAGCTCGCCCCGGGCGAGTCGACCACCCTCACCTTCGTCCTCGGCTACCTGGAGAACCCCGACGACGAGAAGTGGGCGGACGACGCGCACCAGGTCGTCAACAAGCGCCCCGCGCACGAGCTGCTCGGCCGCTTCGCGACGACGGAGCAGGTCGACGCCGCGTTCGAGGCCCTGAAGACGTACTGGGCGGAGCTGCTGTCGGGCTACACCGTCCAGTCCACGGACCCGCGGCTCGACCGGATGGTCAACATCTGGAACCAGTACCAGTGCATGGTCACGTTCAACATGTCGCGCTCGGCCTCGTACTTCGAGACGGGCATCGGCCGCGGCATGGGCTTCCGCGACTCGGCGCAGGACCTGCTGGGCTTCGTCCACCTGGTGCCCGAGCGCGCCCGCGAGCGGATCCTCGACGTCGCCGCCACGCAGTTCCCGGACGGCTCGGCCTACCACCAGTACCAGCCGCTGACGAAGCGCGGGAACCTCGAGGTGGGCTCCGGCTTCAACGACGACCCGATGTGGCTGGTCGCCGGCGTCGCCGCCTATCTCAAGGAGACGGGCGACTTCTCGATCCTCGACGAGAAGGTGCCGTTCGACAACGACGAGTCGCTCGCCGACACGCTGTTCGAGCACCTCACGCGCTCCTTCCAGTACACGGTCACGCACAAGGGCCCGCACGGCCTGCCGCTCATCGGGCGCGCCGACTGGAACGACTGCCTCAACCTCAACTGCTTCTCGACGACGCCGGGCGAGTCGTTCCAGACGACCGAGAACCAGGCGGGCGGCGTCGCGGAGTCGGTGTTCATCGGCGCGCAGTTCGTGCTCTACGGCGCCGAGTACGCGGCGATCGCCGAGCGGCGCGGCCTGGCCGACGTCGCCGCCGAGGCGCGCGCGGAGGTCGCGGCGATGAAGGCGGTCGTCGAGGAGCACGGCTGGGACGGCAAGTGGTTCCGCCGGGCGTACGACTACTACGGCACGCCGATCGGCAGCGACGAGGACGCCGAGGGCAAGATCTTCATCGAGCCGCAGGGCTTCGCCGTGATGGCGGGCATCGGCGTCGACAGCACCGACCCGACGACGCCGGAGCACGCGGCCAGCAAGGCGACGGCGGCGCTGGACTCCGCGGAGGAGCTGCTCGGCTCCGAGCACGGCATGGTGATCCTCTACCCGGCCTACACGACGTACCGCCTGAACATGGGCGAGATCACGACGTACCCGCCGGGCTACAAGGAGAACGGCGGCATCTTCTGCCACAACAACCCGTGGGTGATCATCGGCGAGACGGTGATCGGGCGCGGCGACCGGGCGTTCGAGTACTACAAGCGGATCACCCCGGCGTACCGCGAGGACATCAGCGACGTCCACAAGCTCGAGCCGTACGTGTACGCGCAGATGATCGCGGGCAAGCAGGCCCCCCGGAAGGGTGAGGCCAAGAACTCCTGGCTCACCGGCACGGCGGCGTGGACGTTCACCGCCGTGAGCCAGTACCTCCTGGGCGTGCGGGCGGACTACGACGGCCTCGTCGTCGACCCGCAGATCGGCCCGGAGGTCCCGGAGTTCACGGTGACGCGGCGGGCCCGTGGGGCCACCTACGTGATCACCGTGCGGAACTCGGGCGCCCCCGGCGCCCGGGCGCGCCTGACGGTGGACGGCGCGCCGATCGACGGCAGGCTCGTGCCGTACGCCCCGGCGGGCGCGACGGTGCAGGTCACCGCAGAGGTCTGACGCTCGGCAGGCGACGGCCCGGTGCCCCGACGGGGGCGCCGGGCCGTCGTCGTCCCCCGGTCCGCAGTCCCTCGGTCCGCAGTCCCCCGG
>JAEWYD010000357.1 GCA_023462275.1 Actinomycetes bacterium | reverse complement strand
GTCCGCCACCGCGACGGCGCTGGACGGCGTCGTCGGCCGGCACGCCTCGACCGGGCTGACCTCCCGTGCCGAGCTCGCGACCGCCTACGCCGGGGGCGCTCTCGGCATCGTCGCGGCCGTGGCGGCGCTCGTCGGGCTCGTGCTCCTGCTGCTGCGGATGACGGAGCCGCGGCCGCTGCGCGACGTCCACAGCGGCGGGCCCCCCGGGGTCCAGGCTTGACGACAGGCCGTAGAGTGCGCTGCCGACGCTCCTGTCCACCGGAACCGGCCCGGCGAGCGGGCTCCGGCCCGTCGTCTCCCGCCGGGCGCAGCAGCTCCCGCCCGCCGCAACCGGCCGGACGAACCCGCACCTGTCCACCGACACCGACCCGACGAACCCGCTCAGGAAGAAGGACGTGATGGCCCGCACGCTCGTGATCGTGGAGTCGCCCGCCAAGGCGCGCACGATCGCCGGCTACCTCGGCGAGGGGTACACCGTCGAGGCGTCGGTGGGGCACATCCGCGACCTGCCCCAGCCGTCGGAGCTGCCCGCGGAGATGAAGAAGGGCCCGTTCGGCAAGTTCGCCGTCGACGTCGAGCATGGGTTCCAGCCGTACTACGTCGTCGACGCGGACAAGAAGAAGAAGGTCGCCGAGCTCCGGCGCGCGCTCAAGGACGCCGACGAGCTGCTGCTCGCGACCGATGAGGACCGCGAGGGCGAGGCCATCGCGTGGCACCTCCTCGAGGAGCTCAAGCCCAAGGTGCCCGTCAAGCGGATGGTGTTCCACGAGATCACCCGCGAGGCCATCCAGCGGGCGCTCGCCACGCCGCGCGAGCTGGACGAGCGCCTCGTGGACGCGCAGGAGACGCGCCGCATCCTCGACCGCCTCTACGGCTACGAGGTGTCGCCGGTGCTGTGGCGCAAGGTGCGCCAGGGCCTGTCGGCGGGCCGCGTGCAGTCCGTGGCGACACGGATGGTGGTGGAGCGCGAGCGGGAGCGGATGGCGTTCCGCGCCGCGGAGTACTGGGACGTGCGCGGAACGTTCCGCGTGACGTCCGGGCCCGGTGCGCAGGACCCGGCGTTCGACGCGCGGCTCGTGCAGCTCGGCGGCGCGCGCGTGGCCACAGGTCGCGACTTCGACGACCGCGGCACGCTCCGGTCCTCCGGCGTCCGGCACCTGGACGAGGTCGCCGCGACGGCGACCGCGGCTGCCCTGCGCGAGGCCGCCTTCCGCGTCCTCGACCTCGAGACGAAGCCGTACACCCGGCGTCCGGCCGCGCCGTTCACGACGTCGACCCTGCAGCAGGAGGCGGCGCGCAAGCTGCGCATGGCGTCCCGGCAGACGATGCGCGTGGCGCAGGGGCTGTACGAGAACGGCTACATCACCTACATGCGGACCGACTCGCCCGTGCTGAGCACGCAGGCGATCGACGCGGCACGGCGCCAGGCGGCCGAGCTCTACGGCCCCGAGTACGTGCCGGAGTCGCCGCGGGTCTACCAGGCGAAGGCCAAGGGCGCGCAGGAGGCGCACGAGGCGATCCGTCCCGCGGGCGACCACTTCCGGACGCCGGCCCAGGTGGCGCGCGAGCTGTCCGGCGACCAGTTCCGGCTGTACGAGCTGATCTGGAAGCGGACGGTCGCGTCGCAGATGGCCGACGCGCGCGGGTCGACGGCGTCGGTGCGCCTCGGCGCGAGCGCACCGATCCCGGCCCTCGGGGCGGGCGACGGCCCGCAGGACGCCGTGTTCGCGGCGTCGGGCACGGTCATCACCTTCCGGGGGTTCCTCGCCGCGTACGAGGAGGGCCAGGACGACGAGCGGTACGCCGACGGCGACGCGGCATCCGGGTCCGCCGGCGGGTCGGGCGGCGCCCGGCTCCCGCGGATGGCCGCCGGTGACGCGCTCGACGTCGACGCCCTCGACTCCGACGGGCACCACACCTCCCCGCCGCCGCGGTACACGGAGGCGAGCCTCGTGAAGGCGCTGGAGGAGCGGGGGATCGGGCGGCCGTCGACCTACGCCGCGACGATCTCCGTGATCCAGGACCGCGGGTACGTCACGAGCCGCGGGCAGGCGCTCGTGCCGTCGTGGCTCGCGTTCGCCGTCACGCGGCTGCTCGAGGAGAACTTCGACCGGCTCGTCGACTACGGGTTCACGGCCGAGATGGAGGAGGACCTCGACCGGATCGCCGCGGGCGACCAGGACCGGGTCGAGTGGCTCACCAGGTTCTACTTCGGCGAGGGCGCCGGCTCGGGGGCCCGCGGCGGTGCCGGGTCGGGGTCGGGCGCGCCGACCGGCCTGAAGGACCTCGTCGAGGGGCACGCCGAGATCGATGCCCGGGAGGTCAACTCGGTCGACATCGGCGACGGCATCACGCTCCGCGTCGGCCGGTACGGGCCGTACCTGGAGGACCCGGCAACCCTCGGTGACGACGGCACCCCGCGGCGCGCGTCGGTGCCGGAGGACCTCGCGCCCGACGAGCTGACCGTCGAGAAGGCGCGCGAGCTCCTCGAGACGCAGCCCGACGGCGACCGGGTGCTCGGGACCGACCCCGCGACCGGCACGACGATCGTGGCGCGCAGCGGGCGGTACGGGCCGTACGTCACCGAGCTCCTGCCCGAGCCCGAGCTGCCCGACGACCTGTCGGCCGCCGAGCGAAAGAGGCGGCTCGCCGCGGCGCCGAAGCCGCGGACGGCGTCGCTGTTCCGGTCCATGCAGCTGACGACCCTGACGCTCGAGGACGCGCTGCGCCTGCTCTCGCTGCCGCGCGTCGTCGGCGTCGACCCCGCGAGCGGTGAGGAGATCACCGCGCAGAACGGCCGGTACGGGCCCTACCTGCGCAAGGGCACCGACTCGCGGACGCTGCCCAGCGAGGAGGCGCTCTTCGAGATCACGCTGGAGGAGGCGCTCACCGTCTACGCGGCTCCCAAGCGGGGGCGCGGGGCGACCGCCGCCGCCCCGCTGCGCGAGCTCGGGGCCGACCCGGTGTCCGGCAAGCCCGTCGTCGTGAAGGACGGCCGGTTCGGTCCGTACGTCACCGACGGCGAGACCAACGCCACGCTGCGCAAGGAGGACGCCGTCGAGACGGTCACCCTCGAGCGCGCCGCCGAGCTTCTGGCGGAGAAGCGTGCCCGCGGGCCGGTCAAGCGGACGGGGCGCAAGGCCGGTGCGGCGACGCGTGGCGCCGGCGCGAAGGCGGCTGGTGCGAAGGCTGCAGGTGCGAAGGCGACTGGTGCGAAGGCGTCTGGTGCGAAGGCGTCTGGTGCGAAGGCTGCAGGTGCCAAGGCTGCAGGCGGGAAGGCTGCGCCGAAGAAGTAGTCCGCGGGACCGGGTCGGCGGTTGCCGGTCCGGCTGGCTGGCGTCTGCTCCTGCGCGGTGCCGACGCGCCGGCTGCTCGGCGTGCGGCTGCTCGGCGTGCGGCTATACCACGTCCGGCTACGCGGCGTCCGGCTACGCGGCGTCCGGCTACACCACGTCCGGCTACGCGGCGTCCGGCTACGCGACGTCCGGCTACACCACGTCCGGCTACGCGACGTCCGGCTACACCACGTCCGGCTACGCGGCGTCCCGCTACACCACGTCCCGCTACACCACGTCCGGCGTCGCGGGCGCCCGACGCGGCATCGCCAGGACGGCTGGCGGGACGGTGCCCGAGGCGAGGTAGGAGAGCACTGCGGCCTCGTGCGGCACCATCGGGTCGGGCAGGGCGTCGAGCCGGAACCAGCGCATGTCCGCGCAGCGGTCGGGCTCGAGGATGGCCGGCTCGCCGGACCAGCGGCGGGCTCGGAAGAAGACGTCGCAGCGTTGCTCGATCTGCGGGCCGCCAGGCCAGAACCGGTGCAGCATCGTGAGCGGCTCGAGGTCCTCCTCCGCGACGACGACGCCGGACTCCTCGGCCGCCTCGCGGACCGCCGCGGCGTGGATCGTCTCGTCGGGCTCGAGGTGGCCGGCCAGGACAGCCCAGTGGCCGTCGAGGTACCCCGTGCCGGCGCGCAGCTGCAGCAGGACCTCGTCGCCGCGCTGGAGCACCACGTAGGCCGCGGCGACCAGGAGCGCGCGGGATGCCGGATCGTCGGTGTATGCCACGTCGCCACCGTAGCGGCGCACGTGGCGAGACCATCTCCCACGAGGGGCGCAGCGGGGCCGCGGTTGGTCGCGCCAGGGCTTGTCTCGGGCCTCGGCTCGCGGGTGCTTGGCTCGCTCGGGCCTCGGCTCGCCGGTCCTCGGCTCGCCGTTCGCTCGAATCGCACGTGCCTCAGCTCGCCTGCGCCGTCGTCGGCTCGTCCTCCGTGCGGAACCCGATCGCCTTGTGGCTGCCGTCGCAGTACGGCTTGATCCCGGACGCCCCGCACCGGCAGAGCGCGACGGTCGCGCGGCGCCGCGGCGCGGACGAGCCGTCAGCCATGAGGATCTCCACGTCGCCCCGGACCAGCAGGGGCCCGTTGGGGCACGCGGTGACGGAGGCCCACGGGTGATCGACGGTCATGGGTTCAGTGAATCGTGCGTGGTGCCGGGGCGCGCGCCGAGCACGTGCGTCGCAGGGAGGGGGTCGCAGGGCGGGCGTCGAAGACCGGGCGTCGAAGACCGGGTGTCGAGGGCTGAGTGCGAGGGCTGAGTGTCGGGGGCAGGATGTCGAGGGCAGGGCATTCGGGACAGGGCATCGAGGCCAGCGCGGGAGCGACGTGAGCACCGCGCGGCTCCGGCTGCGACGACCCTCCGGATGCGGGCCCCCGCGCCGGGTGCGAGCCTCGATCACGGCGCGCCGTGGCAGCCGCGAGCGCGTCCGTGCCGCCCGCGAGCCCGCGGCACCGCCGTCGCACCGCCCGGAGGTCACCATGCGCGTACCCGCAGCCCGCGGTCCCCTGACGACCGAGCTCCTCGCTGCGCTCGCCGGCGCGCCCGGGCCTGTGCCCGACGTCGTGCGGGCGGCGCGAGAGGCCGTGGGCAGGGCGACCGACGTCCTCGCCGACGAGGACGTCCAGCTGGCCCTCTTCGTGCTCTACGAGCTGCACTACCGCGGCATCGACGGGGTCGACGACGCCTGGGAGTGGCAGCCCGATCTGCTCGCGGCGCGGGCGGTGCTCGAGGACGCGTTCGAGCGGTCGGTGCGCGCGCTCGTGCAGGTCCCGGACCGCGAGCCGCGCACGGCGGCTGAGGTCGCCGAGGCCCTCTTCGAGCTCACGGACGCCGACGACGGCCCGAGCGTCTCGACGTACGTCGCCAAGCGCGCGACGGACGCCCAGCTCCACGAGTTCGTCATCCACCGCTCGATCTACCACCTCAAGGAGGCCGACCCCCACTCGTGGGCCCTGCCTCGGCTCGTCGGGCGTGCGAAGTCGGCGCTCATCGAGGTCCAGGCGGACGAGTACGGCGGCGGGCGGCCTGGGCACATCCACTCCGAGCTCTTCGCGGGGACCATGCGGGCCCTCGGGCTCGACGACTCCTACGGCGCCTACGTCGACGCCGTGCCCGCGCCGACCCTGGCGAACGTCAACCTGATGAGCCTGTTCGGTCTCCACCGACGGCTGCGGGGGGCGATCGTGGGCCACCTCGCCGCCTTCGAGATGACGTCGTCGATCCCGTGCCGCAAGTACGGCAACGGCTTCCGGCGGCTCGGCTACGGGCAGGACGTCACCTTCTACTTCGACGAGCACGTCGAGGCCGACGCCGTGCACGAGCAGATCGCCGGGCGCGACCTGGCCGGGGGCCTCGTCGAGGCGGAGCCGGACCTGGCCGACGACGTGCTGTGGGGTGCCGCCGCGTACCTCGCCGTCGACGGGTTGGCGGGCGCGCAGATGCTCGGCGCGTGGCAGGCAGGTCAGAGCGCCCTGCGCAGCCCCGTGGCGGCGGCGGCGTAGGGGCGCGCTGCCGCGTGGGCGCCGGCGGCGTACGAGTGCGCTGCCGCGTGGGCGCCGGCGGCGTACGAGCGCGCTGCCACGTTTGCGGCCGGCGGAGGCCCGGGCGCGGAACGCTCCATCGATCGGCGCGTGGATCAGAACGGCGGTGGCGCGTCCGGGGGCGGTTGGTCGTCCTGAGCGTTGAGGTACCGGTGTCCGGTGGGCGCTGCCCACTCCGTGACGCCCGACACAGGGTCTCGGCTGGTCGACCAGCCGCCGACCGTCTTGAGGCGGTGATGGTGGCGGCACTTGGCGTCCATGGCGTCGGCCACGGTCTGGTCCTCGGCGGGCCGCGACGGGTCGAACGGGGTGTTGTGGTCGATGTCGCAGCGGCTGGCCGGAACGCGGCAGCCCGGGAAGGTGCACATGCGGTCGCGGTCGACGATCCAGTGCGTCTGCGCACTCGAGGGCCGGTACGTCCGGTGCCCGCGAGCTGCGAGGTTGCCCGTCTCGGCGTCGAGGAGCAGCGGCGTCCACGTCGCGGCTGCGGCGATCTCGCGCGCCATCGCCGCGGAGATCGGTCCGTACCCGGCCAGCTCGCACGGCTCGTCGTCGAGGCCGACCAGGGTCGTCGCACTCGCGGTCACGGCCAGGTGGGGACGTCTGCGCTGACGCGTCGGCAGCTCCGTGCCATCCGGCGTCGTACCTGCATCCAGCCAGCGCGTGACGGTGTCGACGAGGGCGTCCGCGCGCCGGGCGTCCATCGGTCTCGGGTCGTCGGGGTCTTGCGCGTCCGCGATGGCGGTGAGTGCCGTGTGCACGGCGACAGCCTCGTGCGCCGGTAGGAACGCGTGCAGCCACGCCATGCCGTCGTGCACGGGGTGCAGCTCGACGTGGCGATCCGCGCGTGCTCGCCGGTGCGCCCGGCCCGCGGCGTCCGGGTCGAGGCGAAGCGCGGCGCGCCGCACCCGGGCGCGGAGCTGCTCGGCCGTCCGGATTTCGGCGCCGTCCAGGACCGTGGCCGTCACCGCAGGGCGCGCCTCTTCCGGGATGGCCAGCAGCTCGTCGCAGAGCACGCGGCTCCGGCGCAGGTCGATCGTGCCCGCCGACAGCGCATCCCACACCTGCGGGAGCTGCTCCAGGCTGAGCGCGTAGCCGACCTTCGCCTCGCCGCCGGCGCGCGACGTGGCCAGCCGGGCGGCGACCTCGTCCCCGACGTACGCTCCGCGCCCCTGCGAGTCGCGTCGGCGGCGCAGCTCGTTGACGAACCCGGCCTGCGCCGCGAGCGCCCACGACGACAGGCGCTCGCACGCGGCGGCCGCCTCGACCAGCGCGACGTCGTCGACGTCCGCCGGTGTGAGCCCGCTGAGGCGGGTGGCGAGGGCGGGGCCCGGAGCCATGCTGTCGAGCTCGACCGCGAGGCGATGGACCTCGTCCCATGCCGGTGGCCGGGAGGCGAGCCGATCGCCGTCCGATGCTCCGAGCGGTGCCTCGCCGACGGCGAGCGCCTGGCGTTCCGTCGCACGCCGTGCGCTGCCCACCGCGACGCGCCCACGCGGCCGCTCTGCGTCGGCACGTGCGGTGGCCACGAGTTCGAACATGTGTGCAGTATATTCCGCATGTCCGACAAACTGCCCAAAGGCCTCGCTCCTGTGGATCACGCCTTCCGGCTCCGACCGGCGTCCGGCCAGCCGCAAGCGCGGGGCTACGAGCGCTCGCCCCGGTCGTCGTTCAGGCGAATCCGGTTCGGTTCCTCGGCCCACCCGTGCGCACCCGGCGCGCCCACCGACGCGGACGCCACCCGGATCGCCCACCGCAGCCCCGCCTCGCACCGGTCCGCGAGCTCGGGCTCGGTGAGGCCCGCGAGCCTGCGGCCACCCGGAATCGCGTGTCCGCGCCCGACCCTGTCTGCGGCGTCGGACCCCGCCACGTCCGCCACCTCGTCGTCGCGCCCGGTGACGGCCAGCTCCCCGGCCGCCAACCACGCGACGAGCGCGCCGTGCAGCACGTCCCCCGCCCCGAGCGTGTCCACGACCCGCACGCGCGGGACGTCGAGCGCCCGGACGCCGTCGGCGGTGAGGATCTCCAGCGGCTCGGCCCCGCGCGACTGCGCGACGACCCGCGGTCCCAGCGACCGCACGGCGGTCAGCAGGCCGACGGCCTCGCCCGGTGCGCCGCTCGCGCCGACCCCGTGCCCCGCGCCCGCCCCTGGCACCGCGAAGTCCGCTGACAGGACGGCGACGTCCACGAGGGCCAGCAGGCGCTCCAGGCCTGGCTTCCACGACCCGCCGTCCAGGACGACGACGACGCCGCGGCGCCGGGCCTCCGCGGCGCAGGACAGCGCGAGGTCGAGGTGGTGACCGTCCACGAGCACGACCCGGACGTCCGCCCAGACGTCGCTCGCGGACAGAGTCGCCTCCGGCGATCCCGGTGCGCAGGCCATGCCCGCGTCCGATGGTGCCGTGCCGGCCGCCTGCGCCGACGTCGTCCCGCAGGCCATGCCCGCGTCCGGTGGCGCCGTGCCGGCCGCTCGCGCCGACGTCGTCCCGCAGGCCATGCCCGCGTCCGGTGGCGCCGTGCCGGCC
>JAEWYD010000356.1 GCA_023462275.1 Actinomycetes bacterium | reverse complement strand
CGACCGGCCCGCGCGCTCGGCGGCCTCAGCGGGCCGGGTCGGGCACCCGCCGCTGCCAGGGCCACCAGGCGGCCCGGCCCACGTCGTGCACCAGGCCCGGCACGAGCAGCGTCCGGACGACGAACGTGTCCACCAGCACGCCGAGCGCCACGAGGAAGGCGAGCTGGACCAGGAACAACAGCGGCAGGACGGCGAGCGCCCCGAACGTCGCGGCCAGCACGAGGCCGGCGCTCGTGATGACCCCGCCCGTCACCGCGAGGCCGCGGCGGACGCCCTCGCGCGTGCCGTGCGCCAGCGACTCCTCGCGCACCCTCGTCATGAGGAAGATCGAATAGTCGATGCCGAGCGCCACGAGGAACACGAACGCGTAGAGCGGCACCGAGGCGTCGGTCCCCGGGAAGCCGAACAGGTGGTTGAAGGCGATCGCGCCGAGGCCGATCGTCGCGCCGAAGCTCAGCACGTTCGCCGCCACGATGAGCAGCGGCGCCACCACCGAGCGCAGCAGCAGGACGAGGACGACGAGGATCACGAGCAGGATCGACGGGACGATGACGCGCAGGTCGCGCTCGTTGGTCTGCTGGGTGTCCAGGCGCTCGGCCGCGGCGCCGCCCACGACGGCGTCGGGGGTCACGCCGTGCGCGGCGGTGCGGACGTCGGCCACGACGGCGGTGGCCTCCTGGGACTCCGCCGAGGCCTGCGTGATCGCGTCGATCCGCACGAGGCCGTCGACCACGAGGGGCGACGCGTCGGACGGCGCGCCGGGCGCGCCCGGCGCACCGGTGAAGACGGTTGCCGAGGTGACGCCCTCGACGCCCGTCACCGCGTCGACGACTGCCTGCGCGTCGGCCTCCGGCGCGAAGATCTCGACCGGCTCCACCTGCCCGGCGTCGAAGTGCTCGGCCAGGACGTCGCCGCCCGTGACGGACTCCACCGTGGTGAGGAAGATGTCGCGGTCGCTGGTGCCCCCGGCGTCGAGCGTCGGGACGAACGCCGCGGCCCCGAGGAGGACGACGGCGGTAACCGCCCAGACGACGCGCGCCCGGCGCCCGACGAGGGCCGAGACGCGACCCCAGATCCCCGCGCGCTCCTCGAGGTGCGCGAGCTCCTCGTCGTGCGCGTTGCCCTGCTCGTCGAGTGGGACGACCTTGGGTACCCGCGGCCAGAAGATGAACCGCGCCCGCCGCCCCGCGACGAGCAGCAGCGCTGGCAGCAGCGTGAGCGCCGCGAGGAGGGCGCCCAGGATGCCGATGGCGGCCACGGGCCCGAGGCTGGCGTTCGACGACAGGTCGGAGAGCAGCAGGCACAGCAGGCCCGCGATGACGGTCCCGGCACTGGCCACGATGGGCTCGAACGACGCGCGCAGCGCGCGGCGCATCGCGGTGTACGGCGACTCGACCCGGCGCAGCTCCTCGCGGTACCGCGCCACGATCAGCAACGAGTAGTCCGTGGCGGCGCCGACCACGAGGATGAACAGGATCCCCTGGCTCTGGCCGTTGAGGACGAGCACGCCGGCGTCGGCCAGGCGGTAGACGACGAGCGCGGCGGCCGCGAGGCCGAAGAGCGCCGTGAACAGGACCGTGAACGGGAGGCTCGGCGAGCGGTAGACGAGCACGAGGATCACGAAGACCACGGCGAGCGCCACGAGCAGCAGCAGGCCGTCGATGCCGCCGAACGCCGTGACGAGGTCCGCGATCGACCCGGCCGGGCCGGTCACCCAGGCCTCCAGGCCGGCGTCGGCGAGCTGCCCCTCCGCGCCGCGGACCGCCTCGACCACGAGGTTGACCACGCGCTCCTCGCCGAGCTGCTCGTTCGCGCGGGCCGAGTCGAGCGCGAGGGTGACGAGCACCGCCTCGCCGTCCTGCGCGGGGATCGCGACGGCGTCGGACGTCAGCAGGTCGCCCACCGTCTCGCCGCCGCCGATCTCGAGCGCCGCGAGCCCCTTCGCCCATCCCTGCACCGCACCGACCTGGTCCGGCGTGAGCGGGCCGCCGTCCTCGGCCGCGACGACGACGAGCGCGGGCAGCACCGACCGGTCGGTGAAGCCCTCGTCGAGCTGGGCGGCCCGGGTGGACTCGGCGCTCTGCGGGAGGAACGACGCGGCGTCGTTCTCCTGGACCTCCGAGAGCTTCCCGACCGCCTGGCCGCCCATCCCGCCGGCGGCCAGCCAGACGAGGATGACGGCCAGGACCAGTCCCCCGCGCAGCAGACCCGTGCGCCCGTCCCGCAGTTTGCTCAGCATGCTGAGTATCATGAGCCACGGAGATCACCGGCACAAATCCTGACGCCCGACGGCGCGCCGCGCGCCCGGTGGTCTACCGTGCTCGCCGGGCGGACGCGCGGGCCTGCCGCCCGCGATCGGCGCATCGGGCAGGAGGACGGGTGGAGGGACGCGGCGAGTGGCCGACCGGCCGCATGCTGTCCGCCGTCGCGCGCCGCATCGAGCGCGAGTGGAACGCCCACCTCGCCCACTGGGACCTCAACCACGCCTCCTTGCCCGTGCTGGCCTTCCTCGCCCGCGGGCCCCTCTCGCAGCGGGATCTCGCACGGGCATCGGGCGTCACGGAGCAGACGATGAGCCGCATCGTCGCGCGCCTGGAGCGCTCGGGCTACGTCGAGCGGCACCCCGACGCCGACGACGCCCGGCGGCACCGCGTGTCCCTCACCGCGACCGGGCGGACCGCCTTCGTGGAGGCGGGAGACCCGGTTGTCGCCGAGGAGATGAGCGTCCGCGGGCTGACGCCGGAACAGGTCGAGGAGCTGCGCGTGCTCCTGGCCGCCATGCTCACGGCCCACCCGGCCGACCCGCCGGACGGGAGGTAGCGTGCCCGGCATGGAGCTCGTCCCGCTCGACCTCGGCCGCCGGCACGTGCCGTACGAGGAGGCCTGGGCCCTGCAGCGCGACGTGCACGCGGCCGTCGTCGCCGGCGAGCGGCCGGACACGGTCCTCCTCGTCGAGCACGCGCCCGTGTACACGGCCGGGCGACGCACCGCCTCGTGGGACCGACCGGTCGACGGGACGCCGGTCGTCGACGTCGACCGCGGCGGCAAGATCACCTGGCACGGCCCCGGCCAGCTCGTCGCCTACCCGATCGTGCGGCTCGCCGAGCCGGTCGACGTCGTCGCGTACGTGCGCGCGCTGGAGGCGGCGATCATCGGCGCGTGCGCGGACCTTGGCCTGGCCACGACGCGGTTCGAGGGCAGGTCCGGCGTCTGGATCCCGGGTGAGCCCGTCCCCGTGCGCAAGGTCGCGGCCATCGGCGTCCGCGTGGCGCGCGGCGTGACCATGCACGGCCTCGCGCTCAACTGCGACTGCGACCTCGGCGACTTCGGCCGCATCGTGCCGTGCGGGCTCCCCGACTCCGAGCCGACGTCGCTCACGGCCGAGCTCGGCCGCACCATGCGGATCGCCGACGTCGTCCCGCTCCTGGCCACCCACCTCGAAACGGCGCTGGCCGGCGTCCGCGCCGCGGGCGCGGCAGAACACACGGTCTCGGCCTGACATACGCTGACCCGGTGACGATCGCGCCCGAGGGACGCCGGCTGCTGCGGGTCGAGGCCCGGAACGCCGAGACGCCCATCGAGAAGAAGCCCGAGTGGATCAAGACGCGCGCCACCATGGGCCCGGAGTACACCGAGCTCAAGCAGCTGGTGCACGGCGAGGGCCTGCACACGGTCTGCGAGGAAGCCGGCTGCCCCAACATCTTCGAGTGCTGGGAGGACCGGGAGGCGACGTTCCTCATCGGCGGCGACCAGTGCACCCGGCGCTGCGACTTCTGCCAGATCGACACCGGCAAGCCGGCGGCCTTCGACGCCGACGAGCCCCGCCGGGTCGCCGAGTCGGTCCGGACCATGGGCCTGCGCTACTCCACGGTGACCGGAGTCGCGCGCGACGACCTGCCCGACGGCGGCGCGTGGCTCTACGCCGAGACCGTCCGCCAGATCCACGCGATGAGCCCGGGCACCGGCGTCGAGCTGCTCATCCCGGACTTCAACGCCGTGCCCGAGCTGCTCGCCGAGGTGTTCGGCAGCCGCCCGGAGGTGCTCGCGCACAACCTCGAGACCGTGCCGCGCATCTTCAAGCAGATCCGGCCGGGCTTCCGCTACGAGCGGTCGCTCGCCGTGCTCACCGCCGCCCGCGACGCCGGGCTCGTCACCAAGTCGAACCTCATCCTCGGCATGGGTGAGACGTACGACGAGACCGTCGACGCGCTCGCCGCGCTGCGCGAGGCGGGCACCGACCTCATCACGATCACGCAGTACCTGCGGCCGTCCGTCCGCCACCACCCCGTCGACCGGTGGGTGCGGCCCGAGGAGTTCGTCGCGCTCTCGGACGAGGCGGAGCGCCTCGGCTTCCTCGGCGTCATGGCCGGCCCGCTCGTGCGCTCCTCCTACCGCGCGGGTCGGCTGTGGGCGCAGGCGATGCACCGCCACGGCCGGCCCATCCCGGAGGCGCTCGCCCACCTCGCGACCCCGGGGTCTGCGCGCCAGGAGGCGGCCAGCCTGCTCGCGCGCTGACCGACCCGACCGGAGAACTACACTCCTGCGCATGGCCCGTCAGACCTCGTCCTCCTCCGCTGCGCCCGACGCCCCGAAGAAGACCCGCTGGTACCAGAACCTCTGGCAGGCCTACACGGTCACCCGGCAGCTCGACCCGGCCGTCACGTGGTGGCTGCTCGGCACGTTCGTCGTCGTCATGGGCGTCGCGGTGGGCGTCGGCCTGGCGCTCGACTCGCCGGTGTACTTCGCGATCCTCGGGCTGCCGATCTCGCTGATCGCGCTCATGGCGATCCTGGCGCGCCGGCTCGAGGCGGCGAACTACAAGGCCATCGAGGGTCAGCCCGGGGCGGCGCTCGCGGCGCTGCGGATGATCCGGCGCGGGTGGGACTTCCCCGAGGAGCCCGTGGCCCTCGACCCGCGCACGCAGGACCTGGTGTTCCGCGGGGTGGGACGTCCCGGCGTCGTGCTCATCAGCGAGGGCCCCGGCCACCGCGTGACCAAGCTCCTGGAGAAGGAGCGCAAGCGCGTCAACCGCGTCGTGCCCAACGTGCCGGTCATCGTCATCCAGTGCGGCGACGGCGAGGGCCAGGTGCCCGTGCGCAAGCTCACCCGCCACGTGCAGCGCCTCAAGCCGGTCCTCACCAAGCAGGTTGTGGCGGAGGTCACCAAGCGGCTCAAGTCCCTCGGCGGCGCGAGCCTGCCGGTGCCCAAGGGCATCGACCCCATGCGCGCACGCCCCGACCGCAAGGGCATGCGCGGCCGCTGAGGTCATGACGTCCGCGAGCGGGCCCTCGGTGCGCCGGCAGCGCGCGGACGCCCTGCGCGCGCTCACCACGCGCGAGTGCTGGAACCACAACACCCACTACCACCGGCACCTCCCCCGCTGGGTCGCCCCGCCGTGGGGCCACGTGCTGGACGTCGGCTGCGGCGAGGGCCTGCTCACCCGTCGGCTGGCGCCGTTCGCCACCTCCGTAACCGGGGTGGACGCGGACGAGGCGATGGTCGCGCGCGCCCGCGAGCTCGGGCCCGGGATCGCGTACGTCCACGGGGACGCCCTCACCGCCGACCTCGGCGGGCCGTTCGACCTGGTCACGTGCTTCGCGACGCTGCACCACCTCGGCCTCGTGGCCGGGCTCGAGCGGCTGCGCGGGCTCGTGGCGCCCGGCGGAGCCGTGGTCGTCGTCGGGCTCGCCCGACCGACGACGCCCCGGGAGTACGCCTGGTCCGCCCTCGGCGCGCTCGCCAACACCCCGGCGCGGTGGGCCCGCGGCGACTGGCGCCCCGGCGCTCCGGTGCGCGACCCTGCCGAGAGCTACGCGGACGTGCGCGCGGCCGCCGAGCGGTCGCTCCCGGGCGCACGCCTGCGGTACCACCTCTACTGGCGGTACTCCCTCGTGTGGCGGGCCCCGCTCAGCCCCTGACGACGACCGTGCGCGCCGCGACGTCATGCATGCCCCGCCCGTCCGCGTCCCAGACGACCGGCGGGATGACCAGGCAGAGCGCCACGGTGCGCACGACGGCGGCACCGAGCCCGGGCGGCACGGGCGCGGCCAGGTCGCGGACCCGGACGACCCGGATGCCCACGAGGCGGTGGCCGATCGTCGTCCCGAGCAGCCCCACGAGGACGATCGTGGACAGCGCGAAGATCGCCAGCGTCGCGGCCGGGCGACCGGCGAGCAGTCCGCCGGTCGGCGCACCCGGGTCCGGGAAGAACAGCGCGCTCACCGCCATGCTCGCGGCCCAGTCGACGGCCACACCGACGATCCGGCGTCCGACGGTCGCCCGCGACCCGGGCCCGCTCGACGGCAGCTCCAGACGGCCACGACCGACGCCGCCCGGCGTACCCTCCAGCCAGGACCCGAGGTCCTCCCGACGACGTGTCACGCGGCCAGCGTACGGTGCCGTCGGCCCCTCGGTTTCCCCGCTGCGCGCGGAGGTAACTCAACGGAAACATGAGGTACACCGTCGGGAAACGGCACGCCCCTACCGTCGGTGCCGGCGCAGCGCATCGCCGAGCGCTCAGACCATCGACACAAGGAGAACCCGGATGTTCAGTTCGGCCGACGAGGTCATCGCCTTCATCAAGAAGGAGGACGTCAAGTTCGTCGACGTCCGGTTCTGCGACCTGCCCGGTGTCATGCAGCACTTCAACATCCCGGCAGTGACCGCCGACGAGACCTTCTTCACCGAGGGCGCGGCGTTCGACGGCTCGTCCATCCGTGGCTTCCAGGCGATCCACGAGTCGGACATGAAGCTGCTCCCGGACATCAGCTCCGCGTACATCGACCCGTTCCGGACCGAGAAGACGCTGAACATCAACATGTCCATCGTCGACCCGTACACGGACGAGCCCTACAGCCGCGACCCGCGCCAGATCGTCGCCAAGGCGGAGGCGTACCTGCGGTCGACCGGGATCGCCGACACCGCGTTCTTCGCCCCCGAGGCCGAGTTCTACATCTTCGACGACATCCGGTTCTTCACGAGCCAGTCGGAGAGCTACTACCACATCGACTCCATCGAGGCCGCGTGGAACACCGGTCGCAAGGAGGAGGGTGGCAACCTCGGCCACAAGACCCCGTACAAGGGCGGCTACTTCCCCGTGCCGCCGGTCGACCACTTCGCCGACCTGCGCGACGAGATGTGCCTCGAGCTCGACAAGGTCGGCCTGCAGGTCGAGCGGTCGCACCACGAGGTCGGCACGGCGGGCCAGGCCGAGATCAACTACCGGTTCGACACGCTGGCGAAGTCGGCCGACAAGGTGATGCTCTTCAAGTACATCATCAAGAACGTCGCCCACCGCAACGGCCGGACCGTCACCTTCATGCCGAAGCCGCTCTTCGGCGACAACGGCTCGGGCATGCACTGCCACCAGTCCCTCTGGAAGAACGGCGAGCCGCTGTTCTACGACGAGAAGGGCTACGGCGGCCTGTCCGACATGGCTCGCTGGTACATCGGCGGCCTGCTGCACCACGCGCCGTCGCTGCTCGCGTTCACGAACCCGACGATGAACAGCTACCACCGCCTGGTCCCCGGCTTCGAGGCCCCGGTCAACCTGGTCTACTCGGCCCGCAACCGCTCCGCGTGCGTCCGGATCCCCGTGACCGGCTCGAACCCGAAGGCCAAGCGCATCGAGTTCCGCGTGCCGGACCCGTCGTCGAACCCGTACCTGGCGTTCGCCGCGATGCTGATGGCCGGCCTGGACGGCATCCGCAACAAGATCGAGCCGCCGACGCCGATCGACAAGGACCTCTACGAGCTGCCCCCCGAGGAGCACGCCTCGATCCAGCAGGTCCCGGGCTCGCTCGCCGAGGTCCTCGCCGCGCTCGAGGCCGACCACGACTACCTCACCGAGGGCGGCGTCTTCACGCCCGACCTCATCGAGACGTGGATCGACTACAAGCGCACGCACGAGATCGACCCGCTGCGCCTGCGGCCGCACCCGCACGAGTTCGAGCTGTACTACGACTGCTGAGCAGTCGCCGGCGTGACGCCGGCCGCTGGACCCCGGTGGGGGCGTGTCTCGAGGCGCGCCCCCACCGGCATGTCGCTAGACCTCCGCGGACGGCGCCTGCGCCGGCGGGGCCGCACCCGCCGGCACGTCCGACCCGGGGCCCGCGTGCAGCTGGCTGTGCCGGTACGAGTACGCCGCGTAGATGACCATGCCGACCGCGAGCCACACGAGGAACCGCAGCCAGGTCAGCGTGGTGAGGTTGAGCATCAACCACAGGCACGCGACGCCGGCGACGATCGGCAGCACCGGCGACCAGGGCACCCGGAACCCGCGGGGCAGGTCCGGGCGGGTCCGGCGGAGCACCGGGATGCCGAAGCTGACCAGGACGAACGCCGAGAGCGTGCCGATGTTGATCATCTCCTCGAGCAGCTCGACCCGGGAGAACCCGGCGATGAGCGCCACGACGACGCCGGCACCCACCTGGAGGCGGATCGGCGTCCCGTGTCGAGGCGAGGTCCGGGAGATGCTGCGCGGCAGCAGGCCGTCCCGGCTCATCGCGAACATCACGCGCGTGAGGCCCAGCAGCAGCACCATGAGGACGCTCGTGAGACCGAGCAGGATGCCGACGGAGATGATCCGGCCCGCCCAGTCGGCCCCGACCAGCTCGAACGCGGAGGCGAGCGACGGCGTCTCCTCCTTGGCCAGGTCCCGGTAGGACACCATGCCCGTGACCACGGTGGTCACGAGGATGTAGAGGACCGTGACGATGGCGAGGCCGCCGAGGATGCCGCGCGGGATCGTCTTCTGCGGGTTCTTGGTCTCTTCGGCCGTGGTGGCCACGACGTCGAACCCGATGAACGCGAAGAACACCAGCGCCGCGCCGGACAAGACGCCCACGACGCCGTACGTCGACGGCTCGAAGCCCAGCAGGAACGCCGTGAGCGGCTGGTCGAGCGATGTCTTGTCCGCGGCGGGCTGCGACGGCGGGATGAACGGCGTGAAGTTCTCGGCCTTGACGTAGAAGAAGCCGGTCACGATCACGAGCAGCGTGATGCCGACCTTGATGATGGTGAAGACGCTGTTCACGCGGGCGCTGAGCTTGGTCCCCACGGCGAGGAGCATGGTGAAGACCGCCACGATGACGACCGGCCCCCACTCGACGTCCACCGGGCCGACGTGGAGCGTCGTCGCCAGGTCGGCGCCGAACAGGCTGAACGCGTCGGCGAGGTAGACCCCCCAGAACTTCGCGATCACGGCCGAGGCGAGCAGCATCTCCAGGATCAGGTCCCAGCCGATGATCCAGGCGACGACTTCGCCCATCGTCGCGTAGGAGAACGTGTAGGCCGATCCCGCCACCGGCAGCGTCGAGGCGAACTCGGCGTAGCACATGATCGCCAGCGCGCACACGACGGAGGCGATGACGAACGAGAGGATAACGCCCGGGCCGGCGTAGTTCGCGGCGGCGGTGGCGCCGACGGAGAAGATGCCGGCGCCGATGGCGACGGCCACGCCGAGCACGGCCAGGTCCCAGGCCGTCAGCTCCCGCCGCAGGTGGCGCTCGGGGTCGTCGACGGAGGCCAGCGAGGCCTCGACCGACTTCTTCCGCAGCGGCCCGCGCTGCCGCGCGCCGTGATCCGTCGTGGCAGCCACGCTGACCCTCCCGTTCCGTCGGTCGCCCACGCGGCGACCAGGCACCAGGATGCCCGTCCCGGACCTCGGACGCCCACTCGCGGCAGGGGTGCCGGGGCCCACCTGGGTGAACGTTCGGCGTCTAGGACTTTGGTCCTATCACGCTCGGAACGATTCGGGCGATGGGTCGGCGTTCAGTCCGTCCGCGTCCGGGCGGAGCCAGCGAGTGAGGTCAGGTCCATGACGACGAAGTCCGCCCCCCGACGTCCGCTCCTGCCCCGGCTCCGGACACCCCGGCTCCGGCTGCGCCGCCCCGAGAACCTCAGGCTGAGCCGCCTGCGGGTGCCCGCGTGGTTCACCAACGTCGGTGTCCGCACCCGCGTCCTCAGTGCGGTGCTCCTGGCGGCCGTCGCCGCCGCCGCGGTCGGCGTGCTCGGCATCGCCGCGCTCGGGCGCACCAACGACGCCACCGAGCAGCTGTACAGCCGCAACTTCGCCGGCCTCGACGCCGCGACGGCGCTGCGGCAGGACGTGACGGACCTGCAGCTGCAGGTCGCCTCCCACGCCCTGACGGACGACCGCACCGCGCAGAGCCAGTTCGAGCGCGCCATCACGGCGGACCTGAAGTCGATCAAGGAGAAGCTGGACGCCTACGGGACGCAGGACCTGACCGGTGCGCGCGCCACGGCATTCGACGCCTTCGTCGCCGGCTACGAGGAGTACGCCGCGCTCATCAACGACATGCTGACGGCGAGCCGGTCGAACGACACGGAGCGGTGGGCCACGCTGCGCCAGACGGCGAACCCCAAGGTCAACCAGATGTCGCACAGCGTCGTCCTGCTCGTCGACAAGGAGACGGAGGAGGCGGCCGCCGCCGCCGAGTCCGCCCACTCCAGCTACGAGGCCAGCCGGCTGCAGGTCGTGGTCGTAGTCACCGCCGGCCTGGTCGCGGCGGTGGCCCTGAGCATCCTGATCTCGGGCAGCATCGTGCGCGGGCTGCGGCGGGTGGAGCGGGTGTGCGCGGCGCTGGCGGACGGCGACCTCACCGTTACCGCGGGACTGCGCTCGCGCGACGAGGTCGGTCGCATGGGCCGCGCGCTCGACACGGCCGTGGGACGGCTGCGCGGCACGGTCGGCACGATCGAGGAGTCGGCCACCGCCCTCGCCGCCGCCGCCGAGGAGATGTCGGCCTCCAGCACCCAGATCGCCGAGACCGCCGAGGCCACGTCCGCCCAGGCCGACGTCGTCTCCGCCGCCGCCGACGAGGTCTCCCGGCACGTCCAGGCCGTCGCCGCCGGCGCCGAGCAGATGGGCTCCTCGATCCAGGAGATCGCGAACAACGCCACCCAGGCCGCCGAGGTCGCACGCCTCGCCGTCGCCGCCACCGAGGTCACGTCCGAGACGGTCAACCGCCTCGGGGACTCCAGCCGCGAGATCGGCAACGTCGTCAAGGTCATCACGAGCATCGCCGAGCAGACCAACCTCCTGGCGCTCAACGCGACCATCGAGGCCGCGCGGGCGGGCGCGGCCGGCAAGGGCTTCGCCGTCGTCGCCGGCGAGGTCAAGGAGCTGGCGCAGGAGACCGCCAAGGCGACCGAGGACATCGGCCGCCGCGTCGACGCCATCCAGGCCGACACCGCGGGCGCGGTCCGGGCGATCGCGGACATCGCCGACGTCATCAGCCAGGTGAACGACTTCCAGCTGACCATCGCCTCCGCGGTGGAGGAGCAGAGCGTCACCACCGCGGAGATCAACCGCAGCGTCGGCGAGGCGGCGGTGGGCTCCGGGGAGATCGCCGCGAACATCGCCGGCGTCGCCGGGGCCGCCGACCTCACCACGCAGGGCATCAGCGACACGCGCGAGTCGGTCTCCTCCCTCGCCCGCATGTCGGCCGACCTGCGGTCGCTCGTCGGGCAGTTCGTGGTCTGAGCCGCGCCTGGCGCCGTCCGCCCGTCGAAGGGGTGACCTCACCCCCTCGACGGGCGCAGTTCACCCGCCCGGCCACTGTTGGTCGCGGATCGTGGCCGATCGAAGAGGCAGCGCCCTCGCCCACCACGATCCGAAGGACCGCCATGAGCGTCAGCACCGACCTGCCCGGCACGCCCAGGACGCGACCCTCGCTGCTGGGCCGCGCCTCACTCCTGCAGAAGATGATCGGCCTGGTCACGGTCCTGTCGTTCTTCTCGATCGCGATCGGCGCGGTGGCGTCGGTGCAGATCAGCCAGATGAAGCGCGACGCCGCCGACCTGGCCCGCAGCCAGGCGACGGTGACGCAGGCGCTCGCCGCCCTCAAGGACGCGCTGTGGAACGTGCGCAGCGACGCCAACCTCATGGCCGCGTACGTCGGCGCCGACAACCAGCCGCAGCTCGAGAAGCTGCACGCCTCCTACGACGGGTTCGACACGGCCGCCCAGGCCTTCGTGACCGCGTTCACGGCCGCCTACGGCCGCGCGCCGTCGGAGTGGGAGACCTTCACCAGCACCTACGCGGAGTACAAGCCGCTCATCGACGGCGAGTTCATGGAGGCCGCACTGGCCGACGACGGCGTCTGGTGGGCGAAGGCACGCAAGACGAGCGGGCTCGCGGACACCGGTGCCGCCCTGGTCGCGGCCCTCACCACCGTCGGCGACGAGGTCACCGCCGCGGCCGCCGACGCGACCGCCCGCGCCGACGCGAACGCCCAGCGCGCCCTCGTCGTCACCATGACGGTCCTCGGTGTCGGGCTCGCCGTCGGTGCCGCCCTCGGCGTCGTGCTCGCGCGCTCGATCCGGCGCCCGATCCTCGAGGTGAAGCGGGCCGCTGACGCCATGGCCACGGGTGACCTGACGGTGACGCCCGTGGTGCACTCGTCCGACGAGATCGGCCAGATGGCCGACAGCATCGCGACGGCGCAGGGCGCGCTGCGCGACCTGGTCGCGGGCACGGTGGACTCGGCGACCGTCGTGGCCGCCGCCTCGGAGGAGCTCTCCGCGGCCAACACGCAGGTCGCCGCCGGCTCGGAGGAGACGAGCGCGCAGGTTGGCGTCGTCGCCGCCGCCGCGGAGCAGGTCAGCCGCAACGTCCAGACGGTCGCGGCGGGCGCCGAGGAGATGGGCGCCTCCATCCGCGAGATTGCCAAGAACGCGCACGAGGCGGCCGGGGTCGCCGCGCGGGCGGTGGCCACGTCGCAGACCACGTCCGCGACGGTCGCGGCCCTCGGCGAGTCGGCGCGGGAGATCGGCAACGTCGTGAAGGTGATCACGACGATCGCGGAGCAGACGAACCTGCTGGCGCTCAACGCGACGATCGAGGCCGCGCGCGCCGGCGAGGCGGGCAAGGGCTTCGCCGTCGTGGCCGGGGAGGTCAAGGAGCTCGCCCAGGAGTCCGCGAAGGCGGCCGACGAGATCGCCGACCGCGTCGCGGGCAACCAGACCCAGGTGGAGGCCGCCCTCACGGCGATCGGCGAGATCAGCGCGGTCATCGCCGCGATCAACGACTACCAGATGACGATCGCCTCCGCCGTCGAGCAGCAGACGGCGACGACGCTGGAGATGACCCGCAGCATCGGTGAGGCCGCCACGGGCTCGACCGAGATCGCGGGGAACATCGTCGGCGTCGCGGAGGCGTCGGCGAACGCGACGACGGTGGTGGCGCAGATGAGCACCTCGACCGACGAGCTGGCGAGGCTCGCCTCCGAGCTCCGCGGCCGCGTGTCGGCGTTCCGGTACTGACGCGCTCGGCGGTCCCGTCAGCGCGTTCGGCGCCCCGTCCACTCGAGGAGGCGCTCCACCGGCCACGTCGTCACGACGCGGTCCGGGTCGACGCCGTGTGCCGCGAGCCGCTCGCAGCCGTCGGCGAGCCAGGAGAGCTCGCCGGGCGCATGGGCGTCGGTGTCGACGCTGAAGAGGCAGCCGGCCGCGGCCGCGGCGTCGATCAGGTCGTCGGGCGGATCCTGGCGCTCCGGCTGGCAGTTGACCTCGACCGCGACGCCGTGCCGCGCGCACGCCGCGAAGACGGCCTCGGCGTCGAACTCGCTCTGCGGCCGCTCGCGCCCACCGATGCGGCGGCCGGTGCAGTGCCCGAGGACGTCGGTCCACGGCTGCTCCACCGCGGCCACCATGCGCCGCGTCATCGCGGCCCGCTCCATCCGGAGCTTGGAGTGCACCGAGGCCACGACCACGTCCAGCCGGTCCAGCATCGCGGGCTCCTGGTCGAGCGTGCCGTCGTCCAGGATGTCGATCTCGATGCCCTTCAGCAGGCGGAAGGGCGCGAGCACCGTGTTCGCGCGGTCGATCACGGCGATCTGCTCGGCGAGCCGCGCGGGCGACAGGCCGTTCGCCACGGTCAGCCGCGGCGAGTGGTCGGTGATCGCCAGGTACTCGTGCCCCGCCTCGACGGCCGCCACCGCCATGTCCCCCAGGGGCGCGACGCCGTCGCTCGCCTCGGTGTGGGCGTGGAGGTCGCCGCGCACGAGGTCGCGCAGCGCGCGACCCGCCGCGCTCAGCTCCGGCTGCTCGGACTCCAGCCGGACGAGGACGTCCGGCGTCCCACCGGCCAGCACGGTGGCGATCACCCCGGCCGTGCTCTCCCCCACCCCCGGCAGGTCTCGCCAGCGCCCGTCGCGCACGCGAGCCGCCCAGACGTCGTCGGGCAGGTCGCGGACCGTGCCCCCCGCCCGCCGGTAGGCACCTGCCTTGTAGCGCGACGCCTGCTGCCGCTCGAGCAGGAAGGCGATCCGGTGCAGCGCGCGGACGACGTCCCCGCGCTCGGGCGCTGGGGCCATCAGGAGGCGCGGCGGCGCGTCGACTTCTTCGCCGGCGCGGGATCGGCGGCCGGGGCCTCGGCGGCCTGCGCCGCGCGGCGGGATCTCGGCTTGGTGGCGGCGGGAGCTCCG
>JAEWYD010000355.1 GCA_023462275.1 Actinomycetes bacterium | reverse complement strand
GCCACAAGGGGCGCCGTCGCAGCCGACGGCGCCGACGACCCCCGCCGCACGGCGCGCCCGCTTCACCGTCGCGCCGACCGCGGACGACGGCCGCCGGCGCAGCACCGAGCGGGCCTGGGACGAGGCGACCCGACCGACCGCCCCGACGCCCGACCCGGACCGGACCTACTCGGAGGACGAGCTCGCGGCCGCAGCCGACCTGGTGCGCATCCACGACCACCTGCGCGCGGAGCTGGCCGAGCTCGACGACCTGGTGGAGCAGGTGGCGGCCACCGGCGACATCGGCGCGGCCCGCTCGCACATCGCGACGATGACCCTGCGCCAGAACACGTGGACGCTCGGCACGTACTGCGAGGCGTACTGCCGCCTCGTCACGACCCACCACACCATCGAGGACCGCTCGATGTTCCCGCACCTGCGCGCGGGCGACCCCGGCCTGGGGCCCGTGATCGACCGCCTGGAGGCCGAGCACCACGCGATCCACGACGTGCTGGAGGGCGTCGACCGGGCGCTCGTCGCGCTCGCCGCGGCGCCCGGCGACCTGACGGGCCTGCGCACCGCCGTCGACCTGCTGGCGGACGCCCTGCTGTCCCATCTCGCGTACGAGGAGCGGGAGCTGCTCGAGCCCCTCGCCCGCCTGGGGATGCACTGAGACCTCACCCGGGGCGACGGGGCGCGAGACTCATCCCCGACATCGCTCGGCCGATGGGTGGGGTGGAGGTTCCGCCAGCATGACTACCCACGGGCCAGCCCTGCGCCGCACGACGGGTGTCGTCGCAACGGTGGTCGCCGTCGCCGCGGCGCGTCTCGCCCTGGCTGCCGCCGGCGGCGGGTGGGCCGACGCCGGCCTCGTCGTCGACGTCCTGGCGGCCCTGACGACCGCAACCGTGGCGAGCTCCCTCGCCCGCTTCCCCCGCGACCGGCGCAGCCGCTGGGCCTGGTGGTACCTCACCGCGTTCCCGCTCGCCTGGTGCGTCGCGCCGCTCGGCTGGCTCACGGGGCTGCCGACGGCGGTGGCCGACGCCGGTCGCCTCACCGCGGTGGCCCTGGTCACGGCGTCGTGGTGGTGCGCGGCGCGGGCCGGGGGCACCCTGTCGCGCGTGCGTCTGGGCATCGACGGCGCGCTCGGCGGGGCGGCGGTGCTGGCCGTGGCGTGGACGCCGGTGCTCGAGTCCGCCTGGGAGGGGGTGGGCCGCGGGCCGAGCGGCGTCGCGGCGGTGGCGCTCCCGGTCGCGATGACGGGCTCGGCCGTGCTCGGCCTCGGCATCATCGCCACGGAGATGACCCGCGGCGGGCGGCTGCGCTCCGCGCTCTTCGTCGTGGCGATGCTGGTCTTCGCGGCGTCCGACGTGGCGTGGGCGAGCGGTGGCGTGCCGGCCTGGGCCGTGGGCTGGACCCTGTACGCGCTGACGATCCGGATCCGGCTTGCACCGACGCCGCGGGTGGCGCTCGTGCCCACCGGCGGGCGCCTGGTCTACCTGCCCTACCTGTTCATCGGTCCGACGGCGGCCGCCCTCGCCGTCGAGTACGCGCGGGGCTCGCTCGAGGGCCCCCAGGCGGCCGCGGGCCTGGCGATCGTGGCGCTGCTCGTCGCGCGCCAGCACGTGGTCGTGCTCGAGAACGGCCAGCTGGTCGACCGCCTCCGGGAGACGGAGCGCCGCCTGCGGCACCTGGCGACCCACGACTCCCTCACGGGCCTGCCCGGCCGCGCCCTGCTCCACGAGATCCTGGCGGCGGTGGCCGAGCGGCAGCCCGTGCAGTCGCGGCCGGTGGCCCTGGCCTTCGTCGACGTCGACTACTTCAAAGACGTCAACGACCGCTACGGCCACGCGGCCGGCGACGCGGTGCTGGTGGAGGTGGCCCAGCGGCTGCGGCGCAGCCTGGCGCTGCTGTCCGGGGAGGCGTTCGCCGCCAGGCTCGGCGGCGACGAGTTCGCGGTGCTGGTGGTCGGCGACGCCGCGGCGGCCGGGGACCCGGCCGCGCTGGCGGCCCTCATCACGTCGACCGTCGGCGGCCCCGTCGCCGTCGGGACGACCCCCGTGCAGGTGAGCGTCAGCGTGGGCGTCGCGGTGGCGGCGCCGGACCGGATCTGCCCGTCGGACCTGCTGCACGCGGCGGACCAGCAGATGTACGCCGTCAAGCACGCGCGGACGACGCCGCGCCCGTAGGGCGGTCCTCGACCGGCCCCGACGACGGCACGAACGACAGAAGCGAGGAGCTCCCGCTCCTCGCCACTCTCAACGTATAGCGCACCCCCTCTCTTGCGGCAAGACCCCCCTCCTCGCCGAGAATCGCCGCCCCGACTTCGACCGCGAGAGGCGCGCATGCACCCCGATCCCCTGACCACCGGCGTCTTCGCCCTGCCCGAGCGCCTGGCCGCCAAGGCCGACCCCGCGCTCGTCGCCGACGACGAGCGCCACCTCGCCGCCGTCGCCGCGAGCCTGGCGGCGTCCGTCGCCGAGGTGACCGAGCGCCTCGACGCCGCCCGCCGCGAGGCCACCCGCGACGGGCAGGCGGCGCTGGAGCGGGACCAGCAGATCCACCGGCTCGCCTCGCGGCTCGCCACGCTGCGCCGGTTCGGCGCCGACCTGTGCCTGGGCCGGATGACCCTCGTGTCGGGCGAGCACGTCCACGTGGGCCGGGCCGGTCTGACCGACCCGGCCGGTCGCCGGCTCCTCGTCGACTGGCGGTCGCCGGCCGCCGAGCCCTTCTTCGCGGCGACGCGGTCGACGCCGATGGGCCTGGTCAGCCGGCGCCGGTACCGATGGTCGGCGGGCCGGGTGACGGACTACTGGGACGAGGCGCTCGTGGCGGACGCCGGCGCGCTGGACGCCCTCGCCCTGGACGACGAGTCCGCGTTCCTCACGAGTCTCGCGGTCAGCCGGGAGCCGCGGATGCGCGACGTCCTCGGCACCCTCCAGGCCGACCAGCACGCGATCGTCCGCGCGGGCGCCCGCGGGGCGCTCGTCGTCGACGGCGGTCCGGGCACCGGGAAGACGGTCGTGGCCCTGCACCGCACCGCGTACCTGCTGTACGCCGACCCCCGCGTGGGCCGGCGGCACGGCGGGGTGCTCGTCGTCGGGCCCTCGCGGCAGTACCTCGACTACGTCTCCGACGTCCTGCCCAACCTCGGCGAGGAGGGCGTGCGGATGTGCACGCTGCGCGACCTGGTGCCCGAGGGGTCGGCGTCCGCGCCGGAGACGGACGCCGACCTCGCCCGCCTGAAGGGGACGGCTGCGATGGTGGCGGCGATCGAGCCGGTCGTCGCCTTCTACGAGCAGCCGCCGACGACCGTCACGACCGTGGCGACGCCGTGGGCCGACGTCGACGTGACCCCCGACGACTGGGCGGAGGCGTACGGCGCGGTCGAGCCGGGGACGCCGCACAACGAGGCGCGCGAGGACATCCGGGCGGCGCTCCTCGACGTCGTCGTGGACCGCCTGGCCGAGGCGACGGGCCTCGACGAGGCGCTCGACGACGGAGCCCTCGGCGATGACTGGGGCGACGGCGGCGAGGACACCGAGGGGGCGTTCCGCCGCTTCCTGGGCCGAGGTCGCGAGCTCGGCCGGGCGCTCGAGCGCGCCTGGCCGCTCCTGACAGCCACCGACCTCGTCGGGGACCTGTGGACCGTGCCCGCCTACCTGCGGCTGTGCGCGCCGCACCTGACGAGGGAGGAGGTCGCGCGCCTCCAGCGGGCCGAGCCGCAGGCGTGGACCACGGCGGACCTCCCGCTGCTGGACGCCGCCCGGGCGCGCCTGGGCGACCCCGACGC
>JAEWYD010000354.1 GCA_023462275.1 Actinomycetes bacterium | reverse complement strand
CGACGGCGGTGGCCAGCGCCGCGACGGCGGCGGCCAGCGCCGGCGGACCTCGCGGCCGGACACGGACGGGATCATCCCCGTTCTCGCCGAGGTGGCGGCTGAGGTCGACCGGGCCGTGCGCCGCCCGCCCACCCGGCCGGTCGTGCGCGCGAAGTTCCAGGCCGTGGCCCTGCTCGTGCGCGAGGAGCGCGCGCGTGTGATGGCGGACGCCGAGCTCACGCTGGCCAAGCGGCAGAACGAGATGAAGCGGCTCGACGGCGTCGCGACCATGCTGGCCAAGACCGCCGCGCGCGACACGTCGCTGCTCGCGCTGCTGGCCGAGGAGGCCCGCGTCTCGGACGCGACGCGGGCCATCAAGGCGGACCTCATGCGGGCCGCGGGCCTCGAGCCGCCGGAGGAGCCCGAGCCGACGCCGCCGCCCGCGCCCGAGCCCGGCGCGGAGAAGCGCGTCGTCCCCCGCGCGGTGATCTCGCGCCAGCTGGCGAACCCGTTCCTCGCGCCCGACTTCGACGCCGTGGCCGAGCGGATCGGGTCGCGGGCCGGGCGGCTCGCGGGCTGGGAGCTGCTGGAGCCGCTGTTCCGCTCGTTCGAGGTGGCGGCCACCGGCGCCCCGGCGTGCATGGCCCTGCCCGACGGGCGCCTCGTGTCCGCGCCGCTGGGCCGCGAGCTCATGCCGCACCAGGCGCAGGTCGTCGCCGCTGCGGCCCGTGGTCACCGGACCTTCCTGCTCGCCGACGAGCCCGGCCTCGGCAAGACCGCCCAGGCGCTCCTCGCCGCCCAGACGGCGAACGCGTACCCGCTGCTCGTCGTCGTGCCGAACGTCGTGAAGACGAACTGGGCGCACGAGGTAGGGATGTGGACGCCGGAGCGGCGGGCCACGATCGTGCACGGCGACGGCGACGAGATCGACGCGTTCGCCGACGTGGTCATCGTCAACTACGAGCTGCTCGACCGGCACATCGGCTGGCTGGGCGACTTCGGGTTCCGCGGCATGGTCGTGGACGAGGCGCACTTCATCAAGAACAAGGGGTCGCAGCGCTCGCAGCACGTGCTGGCGATCGCGGACCGCATCCGGGCGCGGGCCGGGCGGCCGCTGATGATGGCGCTCACCGGCACCCCCCTGATCAACGACATCGAGGACTTCCGGGCGATCTGGCAGTTCCTCGGCTGGATCGACGACAAGAAGCCGCTCGGGCCGCTGATGACGACGCTGGAGAACACCGGGCTGACGCCGGCCGACCACGGCTTCTACGCCGCGGCCCGCGCCGCCGTGATCGACCAGGGCATCGTGCGCCGGCGCAAGGTGGACGTCGTCGACGACATCCCCGCGCGCCGGGTCGCGGACCTGCCCGTCGAGCTGGACGGCGCCATCGGGCGGTCCATCCGGGCGGCCGAGGCCGCGCTCGCCCAGCGCCTGGTGCGCCGGTACCGGGCGGCGCTCGAGGCGCGCTCCGGCGTCGTCGTCGAGGGCATAGACCTGGACCTCGCACGGCGGGTGGCCGCTGGGGAGCTCAAGGACTCCAGCGAGAAGGCCGGCGGCGAGAACGTCTTCACGATGGTCCGGCGGATCGGGCAGGCGAAGGCGGGGCTCGCGGCGGACTACGCGGCCCAGCTGGTGCGCAACGTCGGCAAGGTCGTGTTCTTCGCCAAGCACGTGGACGTCATGGACCAGGCGCAGGAGACGTTCGCCGACCGCGGCATCCGGTTCGTGTCGATCCGCGGCGAGCAGACGCGCACCGCGCGGGACAAGGCGATCGCGGCGTTCCAGAACGACCCGGACGTGTCGATCGCGGTGTGCTCCCTGATGGCAGCGGGTGTCGGCCTGAACCTCCAGGTGGCGTCGAACCTCGTGCTCGCCGAGCTCTCGTGGACCGACGCCGAGCAGACCCAGGCCATCGACCGGATCCACCGCATCGGGCAGTCCGAGCCGGTGACGGCGTGGCGCGTGATCGCCGCGCAGACGATCGACGCGAAGATCGCCGAGCTCATCGACGCCAAGTCCGGGCTCGCCGCGCGCGCCCTCGACGGGGCGTCGCCGGAGGAGACGACGTCGTCGACGGACGTGCAGCTCGAGGCGCTGGTGGCCCTGCTGACGGACGCGCTCGCGGCCGACGCCGCGACGGCGACGGCGCTCGCGTAGACGTGCGGGGTCGTCGGGGTGCGCGGCTGACCGGCGGCTCGTCCTCCGGTCAGCCCGCGAGGTGGTCCGCGAACGTGCGCGTGCCGTAGGGCGTACCGGGGACGAGCGCGTGGCCGGCGCGGAAGGCCGCCATGACCCGACCCGGCAGGCGCACGGGGACGACGGGACGCCGGACGCCCCGGGCGCGGGCCCACTGGCGGGCGAGGCCGGGGCCGTCGCGGCGCTCGGGACCACCGACGTCGGGCACCCGGCCCGAGGGCCCGGCCTCGACCAGCTCGACGAGGCGCCGGGCGACGTCCTCGACCGCGATCGGCTGCAGCGGGACCGACGGCGCGAGCACCACGGGCAGCCGGCGCTGGGCGGTGAGGAGGTCGTCGACGAACGCGTGGAACTGCGTGGCGCGCAGGATCGTGTGCGGCACGCCGGCGTCGCGGACGAGCGCCTCGATGACCACCTTGTCGCGGTAGTAGGCCATCGGGATGTGCTCGATGCCGACGATCGAGATCAGCACCAGGTGGGCCACCCCGGCGTCCGCGGCGGCCCCCAGCAGCCGGCGCGCCGCGTCGATGTCGCCGCTGCCGCGCGGCGACGTCGCCAGGTGCACGACCGTGTCGACGCCGTCGAGCGCGGCCGGCAGCCCCGCCCCGGTGCGCAGGTCGGCCGTGACCAGCCCTGGCCCGCTGCGGCGGCTGAGGGCCCGGACGTCGTGCCCGGCGTCGCGGAGTCGCGCGACGGTCGGTCGGCCGAGCCGGCCCGTCGCGCCGGTGACGAGGACCGGGGTCACGGCTCGAGCCGCTGGCGCAGCAGGCAGAACTCATTGCCCTCGGGGTCGGCCAGGACGTGCCAGGACTCCTCGCCCGTCTGCCCGACGTCGGCCCGCGTGGCGCCGAGGGCGAGCAGACGCTCGAGCTCGGCGTCCTGGTCGGCGTCCACGGGATTCACGTCGATGTGCAGCCGCAGCTTGCCCCGGCGCGGGTCGGTGCTCGGGCTGAGGAGGATGGTTGGCTGCGGCCCGCCGAACGCGCCGTCGGGCGGCCCGATCTCGATCCAGCCGTCCTCCCGACCGAGCTCGACGTAGCCGAGCACCGCGCTCCAGAACTGCGCCAGGAGGTCCGGGTCGGCGCAGTCGATGACCAGCTCGCTGATGCGTGACGTCATGTCGCCCAGAATATTCACGGCGCGTCCCTTGTGGTCGTGGGGGCACTACCGGAACGCCGTCGGCTTGCCGGTGACCCGCAGGCCCTGACCTGGGCGGAGCACCCCGAGCACGGCCCGGCAGAACCGCTCGAGCTGCACCGTCTGGTCGAACCACAGGTTCCCGAAGACCAGCCTGCGCACGGTCGCGACGTGCTCCGGCGTCGCGGCAACGACGGCGTCCCAGCCCGTCTCCGTGAGGACGACCACGGTCCCGCGCCGGTCGTCGCTCCCTGTCTTTCGACGCACAAAGCGACGGTCCTCCAGGCGGGCGACGACGCGGGTCGCGTGCGACTGGCTGATCGCCACTGCCTCGGCGAGGACTGTCATCCGGGCGCTGTGGCGCGGCACCGCTGCCAGCCACGAGAGCGCCCGGAACTCGACCAAGCTCATCCCCGCGTCCCTCCGCAGCTGAGCGTCGAGCGCTGCGGGGAGCAGCGACATCGTCGCCGCGAGCGCTGCCCAGGAGCGCTCCTGGTCCTCGTCGAGCCAGGCCGAGTCGTCGAGGGCGGGGCGCTCGTCGACGGGCGTGCGACCACGGGGTGGCGGCCAGACGACCCCGACGCTTGCCCACCCCGCAACCGCTGCCTCGTGGGCGAACCGGTCGGCTCCGCCTCCACCGCGCCCCGCCGATCCGGCAGCGCCCGTGTCGCCGTCGACCTGCATGCCTCCACCGACCTCTCGTGTGACGACGTTCCGGCGCGAACTGGCTCGTAGCGCGGACCGGTTCTTCGGACGGGCCGGCGCCGCGGACCGTCCCGGCTCTGGTGTAGACGCGCTCCGCGGCCCGCACCGTGGCGATCGTCCTCGGTCCCGAGGTGCGCTCGCCCGTCGTCCACAGCGGCGGCGAGGGGTGCGATGCGGCGCGGGCCTTGTGCACGACGGCGACGGGAGGAGTGTCCTGTTGCGAGAAACGTGTTCCGCGGAAAGGAGTCTGCGAAGCCCGAGCTTGGCCGAGAGGCCCCGGACGGGGACCGCGAGGACTCGGGTGCGGAGGCGGCGGGGACTGGGTCCCGGAGGCGGCGAGGGTTGGCGCCAGGTGCGGCCCGCGGTCGCTGGGATTCCTTTCCGCGGAAAGGAGTTTCGGAAGTTCAGCCCTTCATCGGTGCCGAGCGGCGCGGGACGGCGAGGGGTTCGGGTGCGGAAGCGACTTGCGGTCGTACAGATCGCTTTCCGCGGAAAGGAGTCCCTGGAGTTCTCCCTTTGTTGGTGGCGAGCGGGGGTGGGTCGGCGAGGGGTTCGAGCGCGGAGGCGGCTTGTGCCCGTGGAGATCGCTTTCCGCGGAAAGGAGTCCCGGAAGCCCTCCCTCCGTTGACGCGGCGCGGGCAGGGGCGCCCCGTGCAAGGACTGGACGGCTGAGCGGGCGCAGAGAGCGGCGGTATGAGAGGTGGTGGCGGTACGAGAGGTGGTGGCGGTACGAGAGGGGGTGGCGGGCGGGGGTGGCGTGCGGGGGTGGCGTGCGGGAGCTCAGCCCGCCTCGACCTCGGCGACCTGCCCGCCCTCCACGTGCCAGCGCCGCGTCAGGCGCACGGTCTCGAGCATCCGTCGGTCGTGGGTCACCAGCAGGATCGTGCCCTCGAAGGCGTCGAGCGCGGCCTCGAGCTGCTCGATGGCCGGCAGGTCCAGGTGGTTCGTCGGCTCGTCGAGCACCAGGAGGTTGACGCCGCGGGCCTGCAGCAGCGCCAGGGCCGCGCGCGTGCGCTCGCCGGGCGACAGGGACGACGCCGGACGCCCCACCTGGTGCGCGCCCAGGCCGAACTTCGCGAGCAGCGTCCGGACGTCCGCCGTCGGCCACTCGGGGACCTGCAGGCCGAACGCGGCCGCGACCGGCTCCCCGCCCTCGAACGCGGCCCGCGCCTGGTCCACCTCGCCCACGAGCACGCCGGAACCCAACGACGCGGACCCCTCGTCCGGCGTCAGGCGCCCGAGCAGCAGACCCAGCAGCGTCGACTTGCCGGCGCCGTTCGGCCCGGTGACGGCCACGCGGTCCTGCCAGTCGAGCTGCAGGTCGACCGGCCCGAGCGTGAACTCCCCGCGCCGCACCACCGCGCCGGCCGTCGTCGCCACGACCGCCCCGGAGCGCGGCGCCGTCGCGATGGACATCTGCAGCTGCCACTCCTTGCGCGGCTCCTCGACGGCCTGTGCCTCCAGTCGAGCTAGCGCCCGGTCGGACTGCCGCGCCTTCGCGGCCTGCTTCTCCGAGGTCTCGCCCCGGTGGTGCTTGACGTGCTTGTCATTGTCCGAGGCCTTGCGGCGCGCGTTGCGGACGCCCTTCGCCATCCACGCCCGCTGCATCCGCGCCCGCGCCTGCAGGGCCTCGCGGCGGGCGGCGTACTCCTCGAACGCCTCGCGGGCCCGACGCCGCGTGATCGAACGCTCCTCCAGATAGGCGTCGTACGAGCCGCCGTACACGAGCACCCGCTGCAGGCTGCGGTCGATCTCGACGACGGTCGTCACCGTGCGGCTGAGGAACTCCCGGTCGTGGCTCACGACGACGATCGGCGCGGTCGCCCGGTGCACGAAGTCCTCGAGCAGGTCGAGCCCGTGGGCGTCGAGGTCGTTCGTCGGCTCGTCGAGCAGGTACAGGTCAAGGCGCGAGAGCAGCAGGACCGCGAGCCCCACGCGTGCGGCCTCACCGCCCGAGAGCGCCGTCATCGGCAGGTCCAGGTCGACCGTCAGCCCGAGGTCCGCCGCCACGGCGTCGCGCCGGGCGTCGAAGTCCGCCCCGCCGAGGCGCATCCACCGCTCGAGGGCGTCGGAGTAGCGCGAGGCTGCGTCGTCGTCGTCGGCCGCCTCGTCATCGGCCGCCTCCCCGAGTGCGACCGCGGCGGCGTCCATCGCGGCGTGCGCGGCGGCCACGCCCGTGCGGCGCTCCAGATGCTGCGCCACGGACTCGTCGGGCCGGCGCTCGATCTCCTGCACCAGGAAGCCGAGCTCGGCGTCGGGCGGCGAGACGGTCACGGTGCCGGCCTCGGGCGCGAGTGCTCCCGCGAGCACCCGCAGCAGCGTGGACTTGCCGGCGCCGTTCGGCCCCACCAGCCCGACGACGTCGCCCGGCGCGACCACCAGGTCCACGCCGGAGAAGAGGAGCCTGTCACCGAAGCCGGCGCTCACGCCCTTGGCCTGCACGGTCGCCGTCATGGGCACGATTCTCCCGTGCCCCGGGCACGACTTCGCGCACACCCCTTGACCCTGACGCGACGTCAGCCCTGCACCCTCGGTCCAGAGCCGTTCCGCACGGGACGCGGACGGCACGGACGAGGAGGATCACCATGGCGACGCTCATCGAGAAGGCCGTCGGCAACCTGGACGACAAGCGCCGCTGGCGCGCGCACCGGGCACGCGTCCGTGCGATGGCCCCGGCCTACCGGACGGCGGTGGAGGCGATCGAGCGGTACGCCTCCTACCTCGGCGCCCTCACCACCGGCGACCTGCCCGCCGCGCCTTTCCTGGCGATGGTCGACGACCTCGCGGACCGGTTCGAGCGGGCCGCCGCGGACGCGGTGCCGGTGCGCGAGGTCGTGTCCGGCGACGCGGCCGCCTTCGCGCAGTCCCTCGTCGCGGCGCACCTCGGCGGCGTCTGGGTGGCGGACGACGCGGCGTCGGGCAGCACGGCGGTCGAGCGCCAGGTGCACGAGCAGGTCGCGCGGGGGATCGACAAGGAGCGGGCCCGGCTGGTCGGAGCGATCGCACGGGCCGCGTGGCGGTAGGGCTCGACCCACCGGCCGGCGCCCGCCCCCGTGATGCGCGGGCGGGCGCCGCCGCTACCGTCGAAGGATGCCCAGCTACGACGTGAACGACGACGCCGTCCGCCAGGCGCGGCGGCTCATCCGCGACGGGAAGGTCGACACCACCACCGAGTGGTCGGACGCCGCCCCGAGCACCGACGACGAGAACGCGGTCGTCGAGAAGGACGGCTACGAGGGCTTCGGGGCGTGGCATCTCGCCGTCGACCCCGACGCGTCACCGGACACCAAGGGCCGGTACGCCTTCCCGTACGGCGACTTCCGGCGCGTGAACCGCGCGGCGCTCATCCACGCCAAGCAGCGCGCGGCCCAGAACGGCCACGACGCGATCGAGGCCGCGGCCGGGAAGCTCCTCGACGAGGTCGACGGCGCCTCGTCCTGACGGGCGGGGCGTGACGCGCGGCGTCAGTCGAGCCTGATCACCACCTTCACGTCCTCCGGCTCGTCGGCGAACGCCTCGGCGAACCGCTCGAGCGGCACGCGGCGCGTAATCAGGCGGGCGAGCCAGTCGCGGTCCGCCTGTGCGAGCGCGTCGGCCGCCAGACCGTAGTGCCGCAGGTTCGCGTTCACGGACCCGACGACGGCGTCGTTCTCCAGCACCAGGTCGCGGTTGAGGCTGCCGGCGTCCACCCGGATCGAGCGGCCGCCCGCCGAGACGCCCGTCAGGCAGACCACGCCGTACGCCGTCGTGCCGCCCAGGGCGCCGAAGACCAGCGAGGGCACGCCGGTCGCCTCGATGACGACGTCGGGCCGGACGGACGCGGCGACGTCGGCCATCTCCTCGTGGTGATAGGTGGCGCCCAGCGCGCGCACGAGCTCCGGCTTCGGCCCGTCCGTGACGCGGTCCAGGACGTGCACGTCGAGCCCGCGCTGCACGCCGAGGAGCGCGGCGAGGAGGCCGATGGGTCCGGCGCCGGTCACCAGGACGCTGCGCGGGTCGAACCAGGCGCGTCCACCCACGCGCTCCACCTGCTCCCACGCCTTGGCGACGACGGTGGTCGGCTCCATGAGCACGCCGACGTCGCCGAGGGCCGGGTCGAGCTGCACGGCGAAGTCCTCCTCGACGCGCCACAGCTCGCTCGCGTACCCGTGGATCTCCTTGATGCCCCGCTCGGTGTACTTCCCGTTGCGGCACATGTCGAACTCGCCGCGGGCGCACGCGCCGCAGGGCACGGGGTCCGGGCGCCGCACGACGCCGACCACCAGGTCGCCCTCGGCGAAGCGGCTGCCCTGGGGCGCGCTGCGGACGCGCCCGAGCGACTCGTGCCCGAGGACCAGCCGCTCCTGGCCGGGCGGCGCCCAGCCGTAGTCGCCGGCCGCGATCTCGCGGTCTGTGCCGCAGACGCCGACGGCCAGCCCCTCGACGAGCAGCTCGCCCTCGCCCGCGACGGCGTCGGGCACCTCCGTGACCGCCAGCGAGTCCTTCTCCAGCGGGACCACCGTCAGTGCGCGCATGGCTCTCCTTCGCTCGGTCCCCTCCGGCATGGAAACACCGGAGCGGGCGGCGCGCGCGGCGGGGCGTCAGGCGCGGAGCTCGGCCGAGACCCACGCGGTGATGTCGGAGTCCTTCGGCGAGAAGGCGACGCGGTAGGTGGCGCCGGCGGCGAGGGCGAAGCGGGTGTCGGCGACCCTCGACGTCGGGCGCTTGTCGAGCGTGGCCCAGGTGCCGTCGTCGTCGAGGCGCTGCAGGCTCGCCGTGCCCGGGAGCTCGGTGTGGAGGACGACGGCGTCCCCGTCGCGGGTCAGAGCGGTGCGGGCGGCACGCGCGCGGTCCTTGGCGCTGACCGCGCCGACGGGGGCCGCGACGCCGACGGACGGGCTCATGCCCGCGCCGGTGCCCATCGACGGGTTGACCGCGGTGAAGGCCCGCTCGGGCTGGTCGTTCATGGCCCCTCCACTCTGCGCGACGATGCTCCGGATCGAGGCTACCGACCGGCTCCGTGCGGCGGGCGCCGGCCGTTGCCGAACCGTGCCCCAAGCCGCCCCCGCCGCCACGTCCGCGCGGCTACGGTGACGCGAGCGCCGCGGTGGGCGGCTGGCGAGAGGAGCCGTCCATGGGTGCACGTCGTGCCGTCGAGGTCGTGGCGGTCGCCGCCCTGGTCGCGGGGCTGAGCGCGCTGGCGGGGTGTTCCGGCGGCGGCGGCGAGGCGTCCGGGCAGCCGACGTTCGAGCGGCCCGACGGCGCTATGGACGAGTTCATGGACCGGCTCTCCGCCGGCCACGAGACGGACGAGGGCACCCTCCTCAACCAGGCCGAGGACGTCGTCGCCGCCTGCATGTCGGACCTGGGCTTCGAGTACGAGCCGGTGGACCACACCGCCGGAGAGGTCGAGACGGCCTACGACCTCGGGCTCGTCACGGGGTCGCCGGAGTACGCGGCGCAGTTCGGCTACGGGATCAGCACCGATCCGATGGGCGTGTACGCGCGCGGAGCCGAGGTCGTCGACCCCAACGCGGCGTACGTCGCGGGACTCTCCGCCGACGGACGTGCGGAGTACCTCAAGGCGCTGTTCGGCGTGCTCGCGCAGCCGGAGGACGAGACGCTCGGTGACGTGGCGGCGCGGGCCGAGGCGGTCGTCACCTCCACCTGGGACCAGCAGGGCTGCTACGGGCGGGGGCAGCACGAGACGGACGAGAGCGCCTACCTCGAGGCGATGAACTCGGCGGAGGCGCTGATCCAGGAGATCGTCGACCTCGACTCGACCGTGGAGGCCGACGACCGGATCGCGCCGCTCGTCGCCGCGTGGGCGGGATGCATGGCCGACGCCGGGTACCCGGACTACCGGAAGGTGTCCGACCCGGCCGACGAGCTGACGTCGAGGTGGCAGGGCCTCTGGGCGAAGGAGTCGGCTGCCTCGGAGGGCGGCTCCGGCCCGACGGCTGCGGACGCCGCCACCGCCGCGGTGGCGAAGGCCGTGCAGGCCGAGATGGGCGACGAGGAGATCGCGATCGCGGTGGCGGACGTCGGCTGCCGCCTCAGCACCGGCTACCAGGCCACGTGGAACGAGGTGCGGCTCGACGTCGAGAACCGGTTCTACGCGGAGCACGAGGCCGAGCTGGAGGCGTGGGCCGAGCTGGTGGCCGCCGCCGGATGACCCGTCGGTGGGTCTGGAACGGCCGCTGCCGGTGAGGTTAGCCTCCCCTATGGCGATCGATCCCGTGGTCCTCGACTGGCTGCTCGACAGCGACCCGGCCCTGCGCTGGCAGGTGGAGCGCGACCTGGCCGGCGCGCCGCCCGGGGTGTGGCAGGCGACGCGCGGGCGGGTGGCGACGGAGGGCTTCGGCGCACGCCTGCTCGCGCTGCAGGACGACGACGGCCAGTGGGCGGGCGGCGCGTACTTCCCGCGCGGCTGGTTCGACGCCCCGCACGCCGACGGCGCCGGCCAGCCCTGGACGGCGACGACCTGGAGCCTCAACGCGCTGCGGGAGTGGGGCGTGGACGCGTCCGCGCTGGCCGGCACGGCGGAGAGGCTCGCGGCGAACAGCCGCTGGGAGTACGACGACCTGCCCTACTGGGGCGGCGAGGTCGACGCGTGCATCAACGGCTACACGCTGGCCAACGGTGCGTGGCTCGGCGCGGACGTGTCCGGCCTCGCCCGGTGGTTCGTCGAGCACCGCATGCCCGACGGCGGCTGGAACTGCGAGTGGGTGGAGGGCTCCACGCGTTCCTCGTTCCACTCCACGCTCAACTCCGTGCGCGGCATCCTGGCCTACGAGGCGCTGACCGGCGGCGACGCCGACCTGCGCGCCGCCCGACGCGCCGGGGAAGAGTATCTGCTCGAACGTCGTCTCATGCTCCGCAAGGGGACCGGCGACGTCGTCGGGCCCTGGGTGACGCAGCTCGCCTTCCCGTTCCGCTGGCGCTACAGCGCGCTGAACGCGCTCGACCACCTGCGCGCGGCCGCCCTGCACGACGGCGTCCCCCCGGACCCCCGGGCGGCCGACGCCATCGCGGTGGTGCGGGCCGCCCGGACGCCGGACGGCGTGTGGCTGCGGCAGGCGCGGCTGCCGGGCGAGGAGTGGTTCGACGTCGACGGCCCGGTGGGTGAGCCGTCGCGCTGGCTGACCTTCCACGCCCTGCGGGTCCTCGCCTGGTGGGAGGGCAGCGAGGACCCGGAACTCGCCTGACGCCGGGACCCGCCGTCCGCCACACTCGCCTCGTGCAGCCCGACCCCGCCCACCCGCGTCCCGGCGCGCGCGGTGTCGGCCGTCGGCTCGACCCCCGGCGGCTCGACCCCCGGCGGCAGGCCGCGCTGATCGAGGCGGCGGTCCTCGGGCTGACGCTGCTCGCGTTCACGCGGATCCACGCGCTGGTCGGCACCAACCACGCGGTCGCGACGGACAACGCCGGCGCCCTCCAGGCCGTCGAGCGGGCGCTGCGGATCGACGTGGAGCTGGGGATCAACCGGTGGCTGGTCGACCACCCGGCGCTGATCACGCCCGCGGTCGCGTTCTACCGCGGCTACTACGTCGTCCTGGTCGGCGTGCTCGTGTGGGTGTTCCTGCGGCACGCGGGCGGGGTCTACCTGCAGGTGCGCCGCACGTTCGTCGCCCTGTGCGGCATCGCGCTGCTCGTCTACTGGGCCGTGCCGATGTCCCCGCCGCGGTTCGCGCTCGCGGGCGCGGTCGACGTCGTGACCGAGCACGACGTCCTGCCCGGTCGCGCGCCACGGGCGCCGGGGAGCTGGACGGCGATGCCGAGCGTGCACGTGGCGTGGTCGGCCTGGGCGGCGTACGCGGCGTGGCTGGCGCTGCGGCGACGGCACCCCCGGGCGGCCTGGGCGGTCTGGACGTTCCCGCTGCTCATGGTGGCCGACGTCTTCGCGACCGCGAACCACTACGTGCTCGACGTCGTCGGCAGCGCCGTGGTGCTCGCGGCGGCCATCGGCGTGGCGCGGCTATGGGAGCGGCTCGCGGGCCTGCGGCTCGCGCGGCTCGCGACGGACCTGCAGAGCAACTGATGGTTGCGCATCACGGGATCGGCGCCTAGAGTCCTCTGCAACCGATGGTTGCGAAAGGGGTACGCCATGGAGTTCGGCAGCATCGAGCGCGAGGTCCACGTGGAGGCCTCGCCCGAGGTCGTGTACGACGTCCTCTCCTCGCCCGAGCACCTGCGCCAGTGGTGGCCGGACGAGGTCGAGCTCGACCCCACCCCGGGCGGCACCGGCACCCTCACGTTCGGGCACACCGACGAGCGCGGCGCCGTCGTGCAGCCGATGACGGTCGTCGCGGCCGACCGCCCCCACCGGTTCTCCTTCCGCTGGGCGTACGACCTCGACGACGTCGCCTCGCCCACCAACTCGTTCCTCGTGGTCTTCGAGCTCACGCCGTCCGGGACGGGCACCCGGCTGCGGCTGACGGAGACCGGCTTCCGGGAGCGGGGCTGGGAGGGCGCGGTCCTCGAGGAGCGGTACCGCGGCAACGTCGTCGGCTGGGACCACTTCCTGCCCCGGCTCGTGGCGTACGCGGGCAGCCTGGGGCCGCGGTCATGAGCGCCGCCGTCGACGACGACCTGTGGTCGGCGATCGGCGACCCGACCCGTCGGCGCGTGCTCGACGTCCTCCTGGCCGACGGGCCCGGGACGGCCACGACGCTCAGCCAGCGGCTACCCGTGACGCGGCAGGCGATCGCCAAGCACCTCGCGGTCCTCGACCGTGTCGGCCTCGTGCACGGGACGGCGGCCGGCCGGGAGCGCCGCTACGAGGTCGACGAGGTCCAGCTCGCCCGGGCCGCCGCGCAGCTGGCCGCCGTCGGCGCCACCTGGGACGCCCGCCTGCGCCGCATCACCGCGATCGCCGAGGCGATCCAGCGGAGCCAGCAGGCCTGACCTGACACACGCATGCGCCGCCGCGACCGCGGTGGCGTCGATGGCGCGCGCCCCTGGGCTGGCGCGCGCCCGCACCGAGAAGGAGAACGAGATGGTGGACATCCTGCACCGGGTCGCCGTGCGCGACGCCTCGCCCGACGCCGTCTACGCGGCGCTCGCGACGATCGACGGCCTGGCCGCGTGGTGGACCGAACGCACGAGTGGGGTGACCGACGTCGGCGGCGTGATCGAGTTCCGCTTCCCCGGCGCGCCCGACCCCGGCGGCTTCGACATGCGGGTGCTCGAGGCAAGGCCCGGGGAGCGGGTCGCGTGGGAGGTCGTCGACGGGCCCGCCGAGTGGGTGGGCACCCGCGTGTCCTTCGAGCTGCGCGCCGAGGACGGCTGGACCGTCGTGCTCTTCCGGCACGAGGGCTGGCGCGAGCCGGTCGAGTTCATGCACCACTGCAGCACCAAGTGGGCGGTCTTCCTCATGAGCCTCAAGGAGCTCGTGGAGACGGGCGCCGGGCACCCGTCTCCACGAGACACCAAGGTCGACAACTGGAACTAGCTAGACCCGGAAGCGGCCGACGAGCTCGTCCAGGTGCTGCGCGCTGCGGGCGAGCTCGTCG
>JAEWYD010000353.1 GCA_023462275.1 Actinomycetes bacterium | reverse complement strand
ACGGGAGCGTGCGCCGAGGCGGCGCGTCGGCCCAGGCGGTGCGGCAGGCCTACGACGCCGGTCGCCGCGTCGTCCTCGAGGTCCGGCAGGGCGTTGGCCAGGTGCGCGCCGACGCCCAGCAGGGCGCCCGCGGCCGCGAGCCGCCACGGGACGCCGGCGACGCCCGCCGCCCGAGCGAGGAACACGGGGAGCAGTGCGAAGGACAGCGCGTACGGCGCCCAGGACCAGACCGTGCGCTTGAGCCCGGCGTTGTAGGCCCACGCCGACGCCACCGCCACCAGGTGCACGGTGCCGGCGACGAGGCCGGTCGCGAGCGACAGGACGACGCACGCCGCAGCGGCCGACCACGCGCACGCGCGCAGCGTCGCGGCGGAGACGGCGCCGGCGACGACCGGCTTGTCGCGTCGACCCACCGCGACGTCCCGCGCGGCGTCGAGCCAGTCGTTGGACCAGCCCACCGACAGCTGGCCCGCGAGCACGGCGGCGGTCGCCAGGACGCCGCGCGCAGGCGAGGCGCCGAGTCCGGCGACGAGGGCCGCCGCCAGCGCCGTGACGACGGCGGTGGGGCCCGCGTGGGTCGCGAGCACGAGAGCGACGATCGTCCGCACCGTCACCGCCTCCTCTCACCGCGCCGTCGTGATCACACGGTGTCAGAATCCCCGGATGTCGCACGTCGTGTCCGTCTCGGCCGTCACCGGCCCGCACCTGCACTCGCAGGCGGACATCGCCGCGACCATCGCACCGCTCCTGACCAGCGACGACGCGCGTGCGGCGGCGGCCCGGCGCCTCGCCGACGCCGCCGGCGTCCGGACCCGGGGCCTCGCGCTTCCGCTGACGGCCTACGCCGACCTGGACGGGTTCGGGGCCGCGAACGAGGCGTTCGTGCGCGTGGGGCAGGAGCTCGCCGAGCGCGTGGTCGTCGACGCGCTCTCGCGGGCGGGGCTCACCCCGGCCGACGTCGACGTGCTGGTCTTCACCACCGTCACCGGCGTCTCGGCGCCGTCGCTCGACGCCCTCGTGGCGCTGCGCCTCGGGATGCGGCCCGACGTCCGGCGCGTGCCGTCGTTCGGGCTCGGCTGTGCCGGCGGGGCCGGGGCGCTGGGCATCGGGCACGAGCTGCTGGCCGCGCGCCCGCGCGGCGTGGCCGTCGTCCTGAGCGTCGAGCTCTGCTCGCTCACGCTCCAGCGCGAGGACACGACCGCGAACCTCGTCGCGGCAGGCCTGTTCGGCGACGGCGCCGCGGCGGCCGTCCTGGTGGGCGCGCACCACCCGGCGGCGCGCGGGCCCCAGGTCGTCGACGCGGCGGCCGGGTTGTACCCGGGCACGGCGGACCAGCTCGGCTGGGCGGTGCGCGACTCGGGCTTCGGCATCGTGCTGTCCCCCGGGCTGCCGGCGCTCATCGAGGCCCACCTGGCGGACGACGTCGCAGCCTTCCTCGAGCCGCACGACCTCAAGCCGCGCGACGTCGCGACGTGGACGGTGCACGCCGGCGGCCCGCGCATCCTCGACGCGGTCCGCGCCGCACTCGACCTGGACCCCGACGCGCTGGCCGCCAGCCGCGCCTCGCTCGCGCGTGCGGGGAACCTGTCCTCGGCGTCGGTCCTCGGCGTCCTCGCCACGCACCTCGCCGAGCCCCACGAGCCCGGCTCCGCCGGCGTCGTCATGGCGTTCGGCCCGGGCATCGGCGTCGAGCTCGTCCTCGTGAGGTGGCCCTGATGCTGACCCTGTTCCTGCTGGTCGTCGCCGCGACGGCGGTCGAGCGCCTCGTCGAGCTGGTGGTCTCGACGCGGCACGCGCGGTGGGCGCTGGCGCGCGGCGGCGTGGAGCGCGGCCGCGGGCACTTCGGCCCGATGGTGGCGCTGCACACCGGCCTGCTGGTCGCGTGCGTGGTCGAGGTGCTCGTCGCCGACCGGCCGTTCCTGCCGTGGTTGGGGTGGCCCGCGCTCGCCGTCGTCATCGCCTCGCAGGCGCTGCGGTGGTGGTGCGTCGCGACGCTCGGGCCGCAGTGGAACACGCGCGTGATCGTCGTGCCCGGGCTCCCGCTCGTGCGGTCCGGGCCGTACCGCTGGCTCCGGCACCCCAACTACGTCGCCGTGGTGGCCGAGGGGCTCGCGCTGCCGCTCGTGCACACCGCCTGGGTGACCGCGCTGGCCTTCACCGCCCTGAACGCCGTCCTGCTGCTGGGCGCGCGCATCCCGACCGAGGAGCGCGCCCTGGCGGAGCTCGCGGGTCGATGACCGACGTCGAGGTGCTCGTCGTAGGCGGCGGTCCGATCGGGCTGGCCGCCGCGATCGAGGCCCGCCTGGCCGGGCACGACGTCGCCGTGGTCGAGGCGCGACGAGGCCCGCTCGACAAGGCCTGCGGCGAGGGCCTCATGCCGGGCACGGTCCGCGCGCTGCACCGCCTGGGCGTCGACCCGCCCGGCCGCGCCCTGCTCGGCATCAGCTACCGAGCGCGCGGTGCCCACGTCGACCACCGCTTCCGCGGCACTCCGGGGCGCGGCGTCAGGCGGACGACGCTGGTCGAGGCGCTGCGGGCGCGCGCGGACGAGATCGGCGTCGGGCACGTGACCGCCCGCGTCCGCGACGTCGAGGTGACCGGCGACGCCGTCCGCGCGGCCGGGATGACCGCCCGGCACCTGCTGGCCTGCGACGGCCTGCACTCCGCGGTGCGGCGCGGTCTCGGGCTGGAGCGCCCGGCCCGGGGCCTGCCGCGGTACGGGCTGCGGCGGCACTTCGCGGTGACCCCCTGGACCGACCTCGTCGAGGTGCACTGGGGCCGGGCGGCCGAGGCCTACGTCACGCCGGTGACGGACGACGTCGTCGGCGTCGCGCTGCTGGGCGCGCCGCGGACCGACTGGGCAACGACGCTGGGCGGACTGCCGGAGCTGACCCAGCGCCTGGAGGGGGCCACCGAGCTCGGGCCGGTGCTCGGCGCGGGACCGCTGCGCCAGCGGACGTCGGCGCGGACGCTCGGGCCCGTCCGCCTCGTCGGGGACGCGTCCGGCTACGTGGACGCGCTCACCGGCGAGGGGCTGCGGGTCGGGCTCGCCCAGGCCCGGGCCGCCGTCGCGACCCTGGACGACCCGACCGCGTACGAGCGCGCCTGGATCCGCGCCACCCGCGACTACCGGGTGCTGACCGCCGGCCTGGTCGGCTGGGCCACCTCGCCCGCCCGGGGCGCCGTCGTGCCCGTAGCCCGGTCGGCGCCCTGGCTCTACGGCCGGGCGGTCGAGCGCCTCGCCCGCTGACACCGCTGCGCTCAGGAACACCCCTTCATGGGCCGAGGGCACGCGAAAATACACCCCCGGGTATGACCTAAGTCCCTGTCCGCGATTCGAGACACGCGCCTAGCGTCGAGATCAGGGAAGCCGCCGTCCCCGACCCCGCGACCGCGCGGGGTCCCGCGGCCGCCCGCGGGAGGGTTCGATGAACCGACTCGTGATCCTGGGCGCAGGAACCGCCGGCACCATGGTCGCCAACAAGCTGCGGCGCGCGCTCCCCCGCGCCGAGTGGTCGGTGACCGTCGTCGAACCCTCGACGACCCACCGCTACCAGCCCGGGTTCCTCTTCATCCCGTTCGGCACGTACGCCCCCGAGATCGTCAGCCGACCCGTTGCCAGCACCCTGCGCCGGGGCGTCACCCTCGTGCGCGACGCCGTCGACCGCGTCGACCGGGGGACGCGGACCGTCCACCTCGAGGGCGGAGACACCCTGACCTACGACTACCTGGTCATCGCCACCGGCACGACGCCCCGGCCCGACCAGACGCCCGGCCTGCCGGAGGCGCTCGGCACGACGGCGCACGAGTTCTTCACCTACGACGGCGCCGTCGCGCTCCGCGAGCAGCTCGCCCGGTTCGAGGGTGGCCGCGTCGTCGTGCACGTCGCCGAGATGCCGATCAAGTGCCCGGTGGCACCGCTGGAGTTCGCCTTCCTCGCCGACGACTACTTCCGCCGGCGCGGCATCCGCGACAAGGTCGAGCTCACCTACGTCACCCCGCTGCCGGGCGCTTTCACCAAGCCGGTGTCGGCCGCCTACCTCGGCGACATGCTGGAGCGGCGCGGGATCGCGCTCGAGCCGGACTTCGTCGTCGCGAGCGTGGACGGCGACGCGCGCACCCTGGAGTCGTACGACGAGCGCACCGTCGAGTTCGACCTGCTGGTGACGATCCCGGTCAACATGGGCGCGGACTTCGTCGCCCGGTCCGGGCTCGGCGACGAGCTCAACTACGTCCCCGTCGACAAGCACACGCTCCTGTCGAAGGCCGACGACCGGATCTTCGCGATCGGGGACGCCACCGACGCCCCCGCGTCCAAGGCGGGCGCCGTGGCGCACTTCGAGGCGGACCTCTTCGTGCCCAACTTCCTCGCCCACGTCGCGGGCCGCCCGATGCCCGAGTCCTTCGACGGCCACGCCAACTGCTTCATCGAGAGCGGCGGCGGCAAGGCGCTGCTCATCGACTTCAACTACGCGACCGAGCCGCTCCCGGGCACGTACCCGGTCCCCGTCGTCGGGCCTATGCGCCTGCTGCGGGAGAGCCGCGTCAACCACTGGGGGAAGCTCGCGTTCCGCCACCTCTACTGGAACGTGCTCCTGCCCGGTCGCCGGATGCCCGTCCCCACGCACATGTCCATGGCCGGCAAGCGGGCACCGAAGCCGCCTGCCGGTCCCGCCGCCACCACCGACGCCGTGCGCATCCCGTCCGGCCTGTAGAGAGGACCGTCCATGCCCGTCACGACCATCGGCGGTCGCGAGGTCCACGTCGACGACGAGGGCTTCCTGACCGACCCCCACGAGTGGGACCGCGAGCTCGCGGTCGCCCTGGCCGAGCTCATCGGCATCGAGCTGACCCCGGCGCACTGGAAGGCGATCGACTTCCTGCGCGCGGACTTCGAGACGCAGGGCGAGACGGCGACCAGCCGGCGCGTCCAGACGGTCGGCGGCATCGGGGTCAAGGAGCAGTTCGAGCTCTTCCCCAAGAAGCCGGCCAAGAAGATGGCGTACATCGCCGGCCTGCCCAAGCCCCGCGGCTGCGTCTGAGAGGGGCCGGGACCGTGAACGCACCCATCGTGCCGAGCTTCGACGACGAGGCCTCCGCTGGTCGCAAGCTCGCCATCATCTGCTCCAAGGGCAACCTCGACATGGCCTACCCCGGTCTCATCCTCGCCAACGCGGCGCTGGGCGAGGGGGTCGAGACGCACCTGTTCTTCACGTTCTGGGGTTTCGACATGATCGCGAAGAAGCGCATGGACGACCTGAAGTTCTCCCCCACCGGCAACACGGCGATGCACATGCCCATCGGCGACGTGCGCGTGCCGCAGGCGCTCGCACCCGTGCCCGGGATGCAGGCCGTCGCCACCAAGATGCTCAAGAAGCAGATCGCCGACCTGGGCGTACCGGAGGTGCCGGACTTCCTCGACCAGATCGTCGCGGCCGGCGGGCACCTGTGGGCGTGCCGGATGTCGGCGGACATGAACAAGCTCACCGAGGCGGACCTGCGCGACGACGTCGAAGGCATCATCAGCGCCAGCGACTTCATCGAGATGACGGACGGGGCGCAGCTGCTCTTCATCTAGCGCGGGTCGAGGCGGGACCGGTCCCGGGGCACGGCGGCCCCCGGGCCGGTCCCGTCTGACGCCGGGCGCGCGGTCGTCACGGGCTGCTGAGGGCCCGGCCCCGCGTCGAAGATCGACAGTCGCAGGGCGGGACCCGGCTGCGGCTGGCAGGCTGGACGCATGCAGATCTGGCCCGGCAGTGCGTATCCCCTCGGCGCGACCTTCGACGGCTCCGGCACGAACTTCGCCCTCTTCTCCGAGGTCGCGGAGCGCGTCGAGCTGTGCCTCTTCGACGACGACGGCGGTGAGGAGCGCGTCGAGCTCCCCGAGGCTGACGGCTTCGTCTGGCACGGCTACCTGCCCGCGGTCCAGCCGGGCCAGCGCTACGGGTACCGGGTGCACGGCCCCTACGACCCCGCCAAGGGGCAACGCTGCAACCCCGCCAAGCTGCTCCTCGACCCGTACGCGAAGGCCATCGACGGGCAGATCGACGGCCACCCCTCCCTCTTCGCCTACAACTTCGACGCGCCGGACACGCTCAGCACCGAGGACTCCGCGCCGCACACGATGACGTCCGTCGTCATCAACCCCTTCTTCGACTGGGGCTTCGACCGGCCGCCGGCGCACGGCTACCACGAGACGGTGATCTACGAGGCCCACGTCAAGGGTCTGACGATGCGGCACCCCGGTGTCCCCGAGGAGCTGCGCGGCACCTACGCCGGGCTGTCGCACCCGGCGATCATCGAGCACCTGGTGGACCTGGGCGTGACGGCGATCGAGCTCATGCCGGTGCACCAGTTCGTCAACGACCCGCACCTGCAGGCCAAGCAGCTCTCGAACTACTGGGGCTACAACACCATCGGCTTCTTCGCACCGCACAACGGGTACTCGGCCTACGAGAACCCGGGTCAGCAGGTGCAGGAGTTCAAGCAGATGGTCAAGACCCTGCACGAGGCGAACATCGAGGTCATTCTCGACGTCGTCTACAACCACACCGCGGAGGGCAACCACCTGGGCCCCACGCTGTGCTTCCGGGGCATCGACAACGCGTCCTACTACCGCCTCGTCGACGACGACCCGGCGCACTACTTCGACACCACGGGCACGGGGAACTCCCTGCTCATGCGCCACCCGCACGTCCTGCAGCTCCTCATGGACTCGCTGCGCTACTGGGTGACCGAGATGCACGTCGACGGCTTCCGGTTCGACCTCGCCGCGACCCTGGCCCGCCAGTTCCACGAGGTGGACCGCCTGTCGGCATTCTTCGACCTGGTCCAGCAGGACCCGGTCGTCAGCCAGGTGAAGCTGATCGCGGAGCCCTGGGACGTCGGCGTCGGCGGCTACCAGGTGGGCGGCTTCCCGCCCCTGTGGAGCGAGTGGAACGGCAAGTACCGCGACACCGTGCGCGACTTCTGGCGCGGCGAGCCGGCGACCCTCGCCGAGTTCGCGAGCCGCCTCTCCGGCTCCTCGGACCTGTACGAGCACACCGCCCGGAAGCCGAGCGCCTCGATCAACTTCGTCACCGCGCACGACGGCTTCACCCTCGCGGACCTCGTGGCCTACAACGACAAGCACAACGAGGCCAACGGCGAGGGCAACAACGACGGCGAGAGCCACAACCGTTCGTGGAACTGCGGCGTCGAGGGCCCGACGACGGACGAGGAGGTCCTCGCCCTGCGCCGGCGTCAGCAGCGCAACTTCCTCACGACCCTGCTGCTGTCGCAGGGCGTGCCGATGCTGCTGCACGGGGACGAGCTGGGCCGCAGCCAGAGGGGCAACAACAACGCCTACTGCCAGGACAACGAGATCGCCTGGGTGGACTGGGACCTCGACGACGACCGTGCCGCCCTCCTGGAGTTCACCAGCTCGCTCGTGCACCTGCGCCGCGACCACCCCGTGCTGCGCCGCCGCCGGTTCTTCGCCGGCAGCGCCGAGCACGGCGGCGAGTCCGAGCTCGGCGACATCGCGTGGTTCACCACCGCGGGCGAGCACATGTCCGAGGCGGACTGGCGGGAGAGCTATGCGAAGGCCGTCCAGGTCTTCCTCAACGGCGAGGCGATCGGCGAGCCCGACCCGCGCGGTGAGCGCGTCGTCGACGACAGCTTCCTGCTCATGTACAACGCGGCGCCCAACGGCGTGCAGTTCGCCCTGCCCCCCGCGGACTTCGGCGAGACCTGGGAGTGCGTGCTCGACACCGACCACACGCTGGCGCCCGGCAGCACCCTGAAGCCCGGCGACACGGTGACGATCACTGGCCGCAGCACGCTGGTCCTGCGCCGCCCGCCGATGTCGGCCGACGCATGACCGAGGCTCGTCAGACGCCGGCCCGGCGCCGTCCGGAGCCCGGTCGACCGGCCCCCGTCTCCACCTACCGCCTGCAGCTGAGCTCGGCCCTCACGTTCGACGACGCCGCGGGCCAGGTGCCGTACCTCGTCCGCCTGGGGGTGACCCACCTGTACCTCTCCCCCGTACTCACGGCCACGCCCGGCTCGACGCACGGGTACGACGTCGTGGACCACGCCGAGATCTCGCCCGAGCTCGGCGGCCGGGACGGCCTCCTGCGCCTCGCTGCGAGCGCCCGCGCGGCCGGGCTCGGCCTCGTCGTCGACGTGGTCCCCAACCACATGGCCGTGCCGACCCCGGTGTGGCACAACCACGCCCTGTGGTCCGTGCTGACCCTCGGCTCGGAGTCGCCGTACGCGTCGTGGTTCGACGTGGACTGGTCCGCGGGCGAGGGCGCGCTCCTCATGCCGGTGCTCGGCAGCCGGCTGGGTGCCGTGCTCGCGGCCGGGGAGCTGACCGTCGAGACGGCGGACGTGCCGGGGCTCGGCCCGCAGACCGTGCTGCGGTACTTCGACCACGTCTTCCCGGTGCGCCCGGGGACCGAGAGCCTGCCGCTGTCCGAGCTCGTCCGGAGCCAGCACTACCGACTCGCCTACTGGCGCGTCGCGAACGAGGAGCTCAACTACCGCCGGTTCTTCGACGTCGGCACGCTGGCCGCGGTCCGCGTCGAGGACCCGGCCGTCTTCGACGTCACGCACGCGCTGGTCGCCGGGCTGGTGACCGACGGCGTCGTGGACGGGCTGCGCATCGACCACCCGGACGGGCTGGCCGACCCCCGCGGCTACCTGGACCGCCTCGCCGCGGCGACCGGCGGCGCCTGGGTGGCGGTGGAGAAGATCCTCGCGGCAGGCGAGGAGGTGCCCGACGACTGGGCCACCGCCGGGACGACGGGCTACGACGCGCTGTGGCGGGTCCAGCAGGCGTTCGTCGACCCGGGTGGCGCGGCCGAGCTCGGCGCGCTCATGCACCGGCTCGCCGGGGACGCGCCCGACGCGCTGCCGACCCTGGTCGACGAGGCGAAGCGCCAGATCGTCACCGGCCCGCTGTACGCCGAGGTGGACCGCCTGGCGGACCTGGCCGCGGAGATCTGCCGCGATGACGTCCGCCTGCGCGACCACACCCGCCGGTCGCTGCACGACTGCCTCGTCGAGCTGCTGGTAGCGGCCGACCGGTACCGCTACTACGTCGTGCCCGGCGAGCCACCCTCGCCCGACACGCGCGCGGCCTTCGAGGAGTGCGTGGCCCGCGCCCGGACGCACCTCGAGGGCGACCGGCTGGAGACGCTGGACCTGTTGGCGGAGATGCTGCTCGGCAAGGAGGTCGGCTCGGCCGGCCTCACCCACGAGAAGCGGCGCGGCGAGCTGGTTGTGCGGTTCCAGCAGACGTGCGGCGCGGTGATGGCCAAGGGGGTCGAGGACACCGCGTTCTACCGGTGGACCCACCTGGTGGCGCTGTGCGAGGTGGGCGGCGCCCCGGAGCGCTTCGCCATCAGCCCGGAGGAGCTGCACGCCTGGGCGACGCGCGCGCAGCACCGCGCGCCGCTGGCCATGACGACGCTCTCGACGCACGACACCAAGCGCAGCGAGGACGTGCGGGCGCGGCTCGGGGTGCTGTCGGAGCTCCCGCAGGAGTGGGCCGCGCTCCTCGAGCGCGTGCGCGCCGCGACCGTGGAGTCCCGCGGTGTGGTCGTGGACGGGCGCATCGAGAACGTGCTGTGGCAGACGCTGGCCGGGACGTGGACCGAGGCCGGCCCCATCACCGCCGACCGCCTGGACGAGTACCTGACGAAGGCGATGCGCGAGGCCAAGGAGCATACCGGCTGGACGTCCGTCGACGAGACGTACGAGTCGGCCGTCCTCGACCTGGCGCACGCCGCGCTGGCGTCGCCGGAGGTGCGCGACGCGTTCGAGGGCTGGGTCCGCGCCGCCGCCCCCGGCGTCCGCGCCGCAACCCTGGGTACGAAGCTGGTCCAGCTCACGCTCCCGGGCGTGGCGGACGTCTACCAGGGCACGGAGGTGCCGTCGATCGCCCTGGTCGACCCCGACAACCGTCGTCCGGTGGACGTCCCCGCGCTCAGCGACCTGCTCGCGCGCGTCGACGCCGCCGGGGACGGGACGGGCGGGCCGCCGACCTCGGCACTGGGGCTGGCCGCCGAGAAGCTGCTCGTCACGAGCCGCGCCCTGCGTGTGCGCCGGGAGCACCCCGAGGCGTTCGTCGGCGACGCCGCTGGCTACCGCGCCGTGCCGTGCTCCACCGGCAACGCGGTCGCGTTCGCGCGCACGTCGGACGGGGAGCCCGTCGCGGTCACGGTCGCCACGCGCCTCGCCCTCGCCCTCAACCGGCTCGGCGGCTGGGGCGAGCACACCGTCGTCCTGCCGGACGGCCGCTGGACCGACCGCCTGACCGGCCGGGTCGTGACGGGCGGCGCGGTGCGCCTCACCGAGCTGCTCGACGCGCTGCCCGTGGCCCTGCTCGTGCGGACGGAGGAGGTCGCGTGACGGCCGGCGAGCCGGTCCGCGTCTGGGCACCGCGCGCGGGACGCGTGGACCTGCACGCCGACGGGGTGGTGCCGATGGTCGCGCAGGGCGGTGGCTGGTGGGCCTCCCCCGCCCCGCTCGCGCACGGGACCGACTACGCCGTGGCACTCGACGGCGGCGAGCCCCGCCCGGACCCGCGCAGCCCGTGGCAGCCGCACGGGGTGCACGGGCCCTCGCGCGTGTTCGACACCGGTCGGCACTCCTGGTCCGACGGCGACTGGCCCGGCCGGGACGTCCGCGGCGGCGTCGTCTACGAGCTCCACGTCGGGACGTTCACGCCCGCCGGCACCCTCGACGCCGCGGCCGAACGCCTCGGCCACCTGGTCGACCTCGGGGTGGACGTCGTCGAGCTGATGCCGGTCGCCGCGTTCCCCGGCGAGCGCGGCTGGGGGTACGACGGCGTCGCGCTCTTCGCGGTGCACGAGCCCTACGGCGGTCCCGCCGCGCTGCAGCGGTTCGTCGACGCCGCGCACCGCCACGGCCTCGCCGTCTGCCTCGACGTCGTCTACAACCACCTCGGGCCCGCGGGGAACTACCTGGCGGAGTTCGGCCCGTACTTCACCGACGCCCACCACACGCCGTGGGGCCAGGCCGTGAACCTGGACGGCGAGGGCGCCGCCGAGGTGCGCGCCTTCGTCGTCGGCAACGCCCTGCGCTGGCTGCGGGACTTCCACCTGGACGCGCTGCGGCTGGACGCGGTGCACGCCCTCATCGACGATTCGCCGCGCCACCTCCTTGCCGAGCTGTCCGACGCCGTCGGGGCCCTCGCCGAGCGGGTCGGGCGGCCGCTCTCGCTGATCGCCGAGTCGGACCTCAACGACGCCCGGATGGTGACCCCGACGCGTCGCGGCGGCCTCGGCATGACGGCGCAGTGGGCTGACGACGTCCACCACGCAGTGCACGCCCTCCTCACGGGCGAGCGGCACGGCTACTACGTCGACTTCGGGTCGACGGACGCGCTCGCCACGGCCCTGACGCGCGTGTTCGTGCACGACGGCGGCTGGTCGACGTTCCGGGGCGAGACCTGGGGCAGTCCCGTCCCCGACAACGTCGACGGGCACCGCTTCGTCGTCTTCGCCTCCGACCACGACCAGGTGGGCAACCGAGCCCTGGGCGACCGGCCGTCGGCGCGGCTCGACGCCGGGGGCCTCGCCATCGAGGCCGCCCTCGTGCTGTGCTCCCCGTTCACGCCGATGGTGTTCATGGGCGAGGAGTGGGGCGCGGGCACCCCGTGGCAGTACTTCACCGACCACGAGCCCGAGCTCGGTGCCCTGGTCCGCGAGGGTCGTAGGGCGGAGTTCGGCGGCCACGGGTGGGCCGAGCTGTACGGCGGTGAGATCGAGGTGCCCGACCCGCAGGCCCCGGCGACGTTCGCGGCGAGCCGGCTGGACTGGTCCGAGCCGGCGCGCGGCGACCACGCCCGGCTGCTCGCCTGGTACCGGACGCTCATCGCCCTGCGGCGGCGCGAGCCCGACCTCGCCTCCGGCGACCGGGGCGCCACGCGGGTGGAGCACACCGAGGATCTCGTCGTGCTGCACCGCGGCGCGCTGGAGGTCCACGTCAACCTAGGCCCCGATCCCGTGACGGTCGCCCTCGGCCACGGCACCGCCGAGGTGCTCGCCGCCTGGGAGACCGCCGTCGCCGACGAGGGACGCCTCCGGCTGCCGGGCCGCAGCGTCGCCGTCGTCCGTCCCGTCCCGAAGGAGTGACCGTGGCCCGCACCGACCTCTGGACGACCGCCCCGTGGAAGGCGCTGCGCGCCGACGGGGTCCGCCTCGCCGACCTGGACTGCCGGGCCACCCCCGGCTGGACCGGCGACAAGCGCGCCGCCGAGAGCCGGCTGGCGCGCACCGGCGCGCGCCTGTCCGAGCTCCAGGAGCGCCTGTACGCGCACGGCCGGACGGGCGGCACGCGATCCGTCCTGCTGCTGCTCCAGGGCATGGACACCGCGGGCAAGGGCGGCCTCGTCCGCCACGTCGTGGGCATGGTGGACCCGCAGGGCGTGGCGCTGCGTTCCTTCGGCGTGCCCACGCCGGAGGAACGCAGCCACGACTACCTGTGGCGCATCCGCAACGCCCTGCCCCGCCCCGGCTACATCGGCGTCTTCGACCGGTCGCAGTACGAGGACGTGCTGGTCGTCCGGGTGGCGGGCCTGGTGCCCCAGGAGACGTGGGAGCGCCGCTACGAGGAGATCGCGGCGTTCGAGGCGGAGGTCGCGGCGGCCGGTACGACCATCGTCAAGGTGATGCCCGTGGTCTCGCGCGACGAGCAGGCGGCCCGGCTGCGGGAGCGGATCGAACGGCCCGACAAGCACTGGAAGTACAACCCCGGCGACGTCGACGTCCGGCACGCGTGGGCGGCGTACCAGGAGGCGTACCAGGCGGTGCTCGACCGCACGTCGACCGACGTCGCGCCCTGGTACGTGGTGCCGGCGGACCGCAAGTGGTACGCCCGGATGGCGGTCGCCGAGCTCCTGCTGCACGCGCTGGAGGGCCTGGACCTGCACTGGCCCCCCGCCGACTTCGACCCCGAGGTCGAGCTGGCGCGGCTCGCGGCGTCCTGACGGTCAGGGCCGTCCGGTGAGCTCGCCGAGCCGGGACAGCGCCCGCAGGTACTTCTTGCGGTAGCCGCCGCGCAGCATCGCCTCGGTGAACAGCCCGTCGGTACCGCAGCCGCCGAGGCGCACGGTGACGTCGCGGTCGTAGAGCCGGTCGACGAGGACGACCAGCCGCAGGGCGTCCGCCTGGTCCGCCAGCGGCGCCACGCCCGTGATCCCGGCGAGCGCCACGCCGTCGAGGAGGGCGCCGTACCGCACCGGGTGCACGCGGCGCAGGTGCGCCAGGAGGGGCGCGAAGTCGTCCAACGTGGCGTCGGCGCGGCCGACGACGGCGGCGCGCACCTCGGCGTCGGGCGCGCCGGACGCCGCGCGCGGGGCGAGGCGGTGCCGGTAGTCCGGGCCGTCGATGCGGACGACGTCGAACCGCTCGGCGAGCGCGTGGATCTCCCGGCGGAAGTCCTCCGCCGCGAACCGACCCTCCCCCAGCGACTCCGGCAGCGTGTTCGAGGTCGCCGCGAGGTGGACCCCGGCGTCCGACAGCTCGCGCAGGAGGCGCGCCATCAGCAGCGTGTCCCCCGGGTCGTCCAGCTCGAACTCGTCGATGCAGACGACCGACCGGCGGGCCAGCTCGTGCGCGGCCGCCGGGAACCCCAGCGCTCCGACCAGGTGCGTGTACTCGACGAACGTGCCGAACGCCGCTCGCTCCGGCCCGACGGCGTGGCACAGGGCGGCGAGCAGGTGCGTCTTGCCGACGCCGAAGCCCCCGTCGAGGTACACCGCCTGCGGCGTGGCCCGCCGGGCGAACCGCCGCCGAGGGGCGGTCACCGCCGCGGCGACGGCGCGCACGCGCGCGAGGGCGGCGGCCTGGCTCGGGTGGTCGGCGTCGGGCAGGTAGGTCGCGAAGGTGGCGTCGGCGAAGTGCCGGGGCGGCACGAAGCCCGCCAGCAGCCGATCGGCCGGCAGCTCCGGCACCCGGTCCGTCAGCCCGCTCACGCGCGTGAGCCTAGGCGGGTTACCGTCGGGACGTGCAGCCGACCCTCGAGGTGCTCCTGCCCGCAGGGGCGCCACCCCTGCCTCCCGACCCCGCCGAGACGGAGCTGGCGCGGCACTACGCCGAGCCGCGGCTGCCGTGGCTGCGGGCGAACATGATCGCCACGCTCGACGGCGCCGCGACGGGGGCGGACGCGCGCTCCGGCTCCATCAACGGCCCGGCCGACGGCCGCGTGTTCGCGGTGCTGCGCGCGTGGGCGGACGTCGTGCTCGTCGGCGCGGGAACGGTGCGCGCCGAGGGCTACCGCGCCCCGCGCACGCCCGAGCCGCTGCTCGCCGCTCGTCGTGACCGCGGCCAGCCGCCGCACCCGGCGCTCGTTCTCGTGTCCGCCCGCGGCGACGTCCCGGACGCCGCCCTGGCGGGCGACCCCGCACCGTGGGTCGTCACCACGACGCTCGCACCGGACCTCGACCGGCTGCGGGCACGCGTGGCCCCCGACCGCCTGCTGGTGCACGACCACGCGGTGCGGCTGCCGGACGTGGTCGCACACCTCGTCGCCCAGGGGCTCGGGCGCATCCTGACCGAGGGCGGACCGCACCTGCTCGGGGACCTCCTGACGGCGCGGCTCGTCGACGAGCTGTGCCTGACGTGGAGCCCGCGGCTGGTCGGCGGCCCGGCGCCACGGGTCGTCGGGGCGCCGTGGCTGGCCCCGCCCACCGGGGCGCACCTGGCGCAGCTGCTCCACGCCGACGGCTGGCTGCTCGGCCGGTGGCTCCTGGACCGGCCGCCGTCGGACCCGGCCGCCGGGTCGCCGCGACGCGACCGATAGGCTCGTCCCCGTGAGCGAGATCATCGTCGTGCTGACCGAGGACGCCCTGACCGCGCAGGACGTCACCAACCTCACCGGCCTGTACGCCGGGCGGGACGCGCGGTTCCACGTGCTCGTCCCCGCGGACACCGAGCAGAACGTGCTCGCCTCGCTCATCGACCACCTGAGCCTCGGGGAGCTGCGCGAGGCGCTCGACGCCGCGCTCGGGCGCGAGCCGGAGCCGGTCCACGCCGAGCTCACGGCGCACGAGCGTCTCGACGCCTCCGTCGCGGCCTTCGCGGCGGCCGGCGCGGCCGCCGACGGCGTCGTCGTCGCGGACGACCCGCTCCCGGCCCTGCGCGCCGCCGTCGCCGACCAGGACGTCAGCGAGATCGTCGTCGTGACGCTCCCCCACGCCCTCGAGGACACGTTCCACCGGGACTGGGCGTCGCGGGCGCGCGAGGAGCTGCGGGTCCCGGTGCTCCACCTCTACGCGGGCACCAACCAGCTCGGCTGAGCGGGGCTCACTCCCCCCGCACGCGCCCGCCGGCGCGGTGGATCGTCGCGCGCGCGAGCACGTCGAGGGAGTCGACGAACAGCGGCTCGGCCAGCAGCCCCTCGTCCTCGGCGACGACCGACAGCTCGGTGCAGCCCAGCACGACGGCCTGCGCACCGCGGTCGACGAGCCGGCCCGCCACGGCGCGCACGGTCTCGACGTCGCCCGGCAGACCCGCCTTGACCTGCTCGTAGATGACGGCCATCACGGCGGCTTGGTCGGCGTCGTCGGGCAGCAGGCACTCGACCCCCTGCGCTGCCAGCGCGCGCTGGTAGACGCCCGACGTCGCCGTCCCGCTGGTGGCGAGGAGGCCGACGGCGGCCAGGCCGGGCACGCGCGCCTGCGCCTCGGCGACGGTCTCGCCGATGATGCTCAGCACCGGGACCTCGACCGCCGCCTCCACCTCGTCGGTGAAGTTGTGGGCCGTGTTGCACGGCACGACGAGGAAGTCGGCGCCGAACGCCGCGAGCCGGCGCGCGTCGTCGGCCATCACGGGGCCGGGGTCCTCCGTGGAGTCCCCGAGGATGAACGCCGTCCGGTCGGGGATGGCCGCGTGGTCGAAGACGACGACGTCCAGGTGGTCCTGGTCCCGCTCGGCCTCGGTGAGCCGCACGATCTTGCCCAGGAAGTACGCGGTGGCCAGCGGTCCCACCCCGCCGATCACGCCGACCAGCGGGCGGGTCACACCGCCACCCCCTCGGGCGCCGCGATGTCCACCGGGGCCGGGTAGTAGCGGCGGTACTTGCGGAACTGGTTGACCTGCGCGAGCGCGACGTACGCAAGGCGGCGCGGGTCGGTCTCCGCGCGGCACCAGAGCGGGTTCGTCGCCCGCCGCGCGCGGATGAGCCCTGCCGTCCGACGCCGGAGGGCGGGGTCGACGAGGTAGCGCAGGAGGAGTCGCCGGGGCAGCACCGTGTAGAGGTGCTGCTCGGTGCCCTCGGCCGGCGCTCCCGGCGGCAGCGGGTCCAGGCCCTGCAGGTACTCACGGACGTAGAGCTCGACCGTGTTACGGCCGCCCGCGGTGACGTAGAAGTTGCTGCGGCCGAGGCGCGGGTTCAGCTCGAAGAACACGGTGCCGCCGTCGCGCGGGTCGAACTTGAGGTCGAAGTTCGCGTACCCGGTCCAGCCGATGTGCTCCAGCAGGCGCGTCGCCTGCGCCACCAGCTCGCCGCCCGCCTGGGTGATGATCCCGGCGGGGTTCCCGAGCGCTCCGGGCGTGTGCTCCTCCAGGAGCACGTGCCCGAACGAGGCGTACCGCACCTTCGCGTCCCGGTCGCTGTAGCAGGTGAGGATCCGCATGCCGGAGTCGTCGCCCGGGATGAGGTCCTGGATGATGAACGCGCCCTGGTACCCGGCGACGCGCACGCGCTCCATGAGCTCGCCGAGCTCCTGGGGCGTCGCGACCGTGAAGACCTTCTTCTTCCCGGGGAACTCGACCTCGTGGTACGCGGCCGTGTCCGCCGTCTTGGCGATCACCGGGAAGCGGAGCCCGGCGACGTCGGGCGCACCCCCCGCCTGGACGTCGTGCACGACGGTCGTCGGGTGGCCCAGGCCCAGCTCGCGGCAGAGCCGACCGAAGTTCTCCTTGTCCGTCACCAGGTCCAGCGTCTCGCGGGAGACGTACGGGATCGTGTACAGGTCCTCGAGCTCGGCGCGGTTCTCGACGATCGTCCGCACCAGCCAGTCGGCCGAGCCGAGCAGGATCAGGCGCTTGCCGGCGTACTCGGCGGCGATCGCGCGCAGGCGCGCGACTGCGGCGCGCGCGTCGGTGATGTCGGGCTCCACGACGTTCGTGATGAACCGCGAGTGCCGGACGACGCCGGTCAGCACGGTCGACACGACGACGGAGCGGACGCCGTAGGCCTCGTGGAACGCACGCGCGACGCTGTAGGCGCCGATGTCACCGCCGAGCACGACCGGCTGCAGGTCGCTCATGGGCACGGCTGCCCGCATCAGGCCTCCACCTCCCCGCGGTCCGTCGACCACTGCGTGTGGAAGGTGCCCTCGCGGTCCGTGCGCCGGTAGGTGTGCGCCCCGAAGTAGTCCCGTTGGGCCTGGATGAGGTTGGCCGGCAGGCGCTCGGCCCGCACGCCGTCGTAGTACGCCAGGGACGACGAGAACGCCGGCGTGGGCACGCCGGCCAGGGCCGCCTGCGCGACGACGCGGCGCCACGCCGCCAGACCGTCGCCCACGGCGGCCGCGAAGTACGGGTCCGCGAGCAGCAGGGGCAGCCCCGGGTCGCGCTCGTACGCCTCGGTGATCCGGTCCAGGAAGCGGGCCCGGATGATGCAGCCGCCGCGCCAGATCCGCGCCATCGCGCCCCGGTCGACGTCCCAGCCGAACTCGGCGGACGCGGCCGCGATCTGCTCGAAGCCCTGCGAGTACGCGACGACCTTGGAGGCGTAGAGGGCGCGCCGCACGTCCTCGACGAACCCGTCGCGGTCGTCCACGGCCCATGGCTGCGTGCCGGCCGGAAGGCCGCGCCCGGCGGCGCGCTGGGGCACCGAGCCCGACAACGCTCGGGCGAAGGTGGCCTCCGCGATGCCGGTCACGGGCACGCCCAGGTCGAGGGCGCTCTGCACGGTCCAGCGCCCGGTGCCCTTCTGCTCGGCCCGGTCGAGGACGACGTCGACGAACGCGGCGCCCGTCGCGGCGTCCACGTGGGCGAGGACCTCGGCGCTGATCTCGATGAGAAAGGACTCCAGGTCGCCGGTGTTCCACTCGGCGAAGACGCCGGCGATCTCGGCCGCGGACGCGCCCAGCCCGCTGCGCAGCAGGTCGTACGCCTCGGCGATGAGCTGCATGTCGGCGTACTCGATGCCGTTGTGCACCATCTTCACGAAGTGCCCGGCGCCGTCCGGCCCGACGTGCGTGCAGCACGGCACGCCGTCGACCTGCGCGGCGATCGACTCGAGGATCGGGCCGAGGGTGGCGTACGCCTCCGCGGTCCCGCCCGGCATGATGCTCGGGCCGAGGAGGGCGCCCTCCTCACCGCCGGAGACGCCCGTCCCGACGAAGTGCAGGCCGCGCTCGCGCAGGGCCGCCTCACGGCGGCGCGTGTCCGGGAAGTGCGCGTTGCCCGCGTCGACGACGATGTCGCCCGGCTCCAGGAGCGGGACGAGCTCGTCGATGACCGCATCCGTCGGCTCGCCGGCCTTCACCATCACGATCACCGTGCGGGGCCGCTCCAGGGCAGCCACGAAGTCGGCCATCGACTCCGCGGGCACGAACGTGCCCTCGTCCCCGTGCTCGGCGACCAGGGACGTCGTCCGCGCGTGCGAGCGGTTGTGGACGGCGACCGCGTACCCGTGACGCGCGAGGTTCCTCGCGAGGTTGCGGCCCATCACCGCGAGGCCGGTGACGCCGATCTGCGCGCGAGCGCTCATGCGTGTCCCCTTCTGTCGGTTCCGTCAGCCTAACGGCCGTCCGAGCGCCGCCGCGGCGCGCCGGTGCGGCTCCGCGACGGCGTCTCCCCCCGGCCGTACGCTGCGTGGCGTGATCACGCCCGACCCCGACGTGCCGGCGGAGTTCGTCCGGGCCCTGGAGTCCCTCGCCGCGCGCCGGCTGCGTGCCGAGGTGCGCCTCACGGAGATCCCGGCCCCCGCCCGCATCGCGCCGTACGCCGTCGCGCTCAGCGCCGAGGTCGCCCAGGACGGCGCCGACGAGGACGCGGAGCCGGCGTCGGGCCGCTTCGTGCTGCTGCACGACCCCGCGGGCCAGGAGGCGTGGGAGGGCACCTTCCGCGCGGTCACCCTGGTCCGCGCGGCGCTCGACCCGGAGGTCGGCGCCGACCCCCTGCTCTGCGAGGCGGCGTGGTCCTGGGTCGAGGAGGCGCTGCGTGCCGTCGGGCACCACGCCCTCGGCGGCACGGTGACCCGCGTCGTGTCGCAGGCCTTCGGCGTGCTCGCCGAGCGGCCGGGCGAGGTGGAGGTCGAGATCCGGGCCTCGTGGACGCCCGAGGGCGACGTCGGGGAGCACCTCGCCGCGTGGGCGGCCGTGCTCTGCACCGCCGCCGGCGTGCCGCCGCTGCCGGACGGCGTCGCGAGCCTCTCGCCCCGTCGCTGATCACGGAGTATCAGCCCGTCTGGGTCTGTCTCATTTTGGGTGGGAAACCCGCGTCATGACCGCCGTCGTGGCGCCTCTCATGCTTCAGCACGTTCCCTGACGTGCCGATACGCCAGGCAGCATTCCCCCCCAGCATGCCACCCGGAGCCACCGTGACCGTCGAGCAGCAGGTACGGACGCCCATGCCGCGTCCACGCCCCGGAGCAGCCGCGGGGGTCACCACCCGGCTCGCCACACCGCCCCGCCAGAGCGGCCCCGACGACAGCCCCGTGTGCCTGGTCATCCCCGAGATCGCCGACGGCGAGGCGACTGCCCTCGTCCGTTCCCTTCGGCGCCGCGAGTCGACGCGTGCCGTGCTGCTGACCCGCAAGGCGGGACGTCGCGAGCTCGTCGTGCTCCTCGGCGGCGGCGTGCGCGGTGCGGTGACGGCCGAGCCGCCGCGGGTCGCGCGCTCGGCGGTCAAGCCGACGACCGCGCCGGCGGGCACCCCTGCCCTCACGGCACGGGAGGTCAGCGTCCTGCGCCTCGTCGCGGACGGCCGGTCCAACCGCGAGATCGGCGAGCACCTGGCGCTGTCGGCGCTCACGGTCAAGAGCCACCTCGCGCGCATCTCCCGCAAGGTCGGGACGGGCGACCGGGCCGAGATGGTGGCGTTCGCCATCCGGCACGACCTGCTGCGCTGAGCCACGACCTGATCGGGACGGATCCGCGCCCCCCTGGCCTGTCGCGCGGGCCGAGGCCCCCGGAGGTCGTACGGTGAGGGCCATGCTGCACGGGGATGCCATGGAGCCCGCCCCGGCCCCGCGGACCTCCCCGTCGGAGCCGCCCGGGACCGTCGAACCACCCACACCCACGGTCACCCCCCTCGTCGAACCGGCGGAGGGCGTCCCCGACGTGGTGGACACGCCCGCGGCGCTCGCCGATGTCGTCGCCCGCTTCGCGGCCGGCACCGGTCCGGTCGCCGCCGACGCCGAGCGCGCCTCCGGTTACCGCTACGGCCAGCGGACGTACCTGATCCAGCTGCGCCGCACGGGTGCGGGGACGGCGGTGATCGACCCCATCGCACTGCCCGACCTCGCCGAGCTCGACGCCGCCCTGCGCGGGACCGAGTGGGTGCTGCACGCCGCCTCGCAGGACCTCCCGGGTCTGGCCGAGCAGGGGCTCCACCCCGACACGGTGTTCGACACCGAGCTCGCCGCCCGCCTCCTCGGCATGGAGCGCGTGGGTCTCGCCGCCGTCGTCGCGGAGCTGCTGGGCTTCGGGCTGGCCAAGGAGCACTCCGCGGTCGACTGGTCGACGCGGCCGCTGCCGGCGGACTGGCTGCGCTACGCCGCGCTCGACGTGGAGGTGCTCGTTGAGCTCCGGGACGTGCTGGCCGAGCGGCTGCGCGCGGCGGGGAAGGACGAGTGGGCGCGCCAGGAGTTCGAGGCGGTGCGCCTCGCTCCCCCGCCGCCGCCCCGCGTCGACCCCTGGCGACGCACCTCCGGCCTGCACGCCGTCCGGTCGCCGCGCGGCCTCGCGGTCGTCCGGGCACTCTGGGAGACACGCGACGCCGACGCGCGAGCCCGGGACATCTCGCCCGGCCGCGTCCTGCCGGACGCGGCGCTGGTCGCCGCCGGGCTGGCCCTGCCCCGCTCGGTCGAGGCGCTCGCCGAGCTGAAGCCGTTCGCGGGCAAGGCGACGAAGCGGCGGGCCGCCTTCTGGTTCGAGGC
>JAEWYD010000352.1 GCA_023462275.1 Actinomycetes bacterium | reverse complement strand
CGGCTACCCCGTGCTGCGCGGCGGCGACGTCGTCGGGCAGGTCACCTCCGGCGCGCCCGCCCCCACGCTCGGCCGGCCGATCGCGATGGCGTACGTGCCGCCGTCGGCCGCCGAGCCCGGCACCGAGCTGGCCGTCGACGTCCGCGGACGCGCCGAACCGGTGCGCGTGACGCCCCTGCCGTTCTACCGTCGGACCACCTGAACGAGGAGAGACCGTGAGCCAGATCCCCGAGGACCTGCAGTACACCGCCGAGCACGAGTGGGTCACCACGGACGAGCCGGCGACCGTCGGCATCACCGCGAGCGCCGCCGACGCGCTCGGCGACATCGTGTTCCTCGAGCTGCCCCCGGTGGGCACCGAGCTGACCGCGGGTGCCGTGTGCGGCGAGATCGAGTCCACCAAGTCGGTGTCGGAGCTGTACGCGCCGGTGAGCGGGACCGTCGTGGCCGTGAACGAGGCGGCCGCGGACGACCCGGGCGTGGTCAACTCCGACCCGTACGGCGCCGGCTGGCTGATCAAGGTCGCCGTGACGTCGCGCGGCATGCTGCTCTCGGCGCAGGAGTACGCGGCGGTCGCGGGCGGCTGAGGGAGGCGTCGTCGTACGCCGATCCGGTGAAGCCGAGCACCCGTCCGGGTGATCATGGGCCGTTGTCCGTGTCGGCGTCTTTCGTGCGCCTTCGTGCGGTTCTGTGTCGGGGGATCTTGCCCGATCTCGCCCCGCTCTGGGCCTTCGCTGCCCGGGTGACCGATACCCCGCCCCGTTCCCCCGATCGCGGTACTCCGAACGGGTGAACTTCGGTGGTCGCGAGCGGTTGCGCTCCCACGGCGCTGACCTGCGATAACACAGGAGTCACACGGGCCTTTACCGCGTCCGGAGAGGTCCCGCAACAAGAACGTCGCGAAATCGGGGGTGAAAACCGCGTCATCCGGGGTGAAGTCCCGCCTCTCATCCGGCGTACGGCAAGAGCGGGTGCCCCCCAGCACCGTGACACGGAGGTCATCATGATGGAACTGCGAGAGGTCCCGACCCAGCGGGTTTCCCCCGAGCCGCTGACCCGGCGTGAGCGCGTGATCCTGTCGAACCTCGACGAGGACGTCACCCTCGAGCAGATCGCCACGCGACTCTTCGTGACCCGCAACACCGTCAAGTCGCAGGTCCGCAGCGTCTACAAGAAGCTGGGCGTCTCCAACCGGGCCGACGCCGTCGCCTGCGCCAAGGCCATCGGCCTGCGCTGACCACGGCGGTTGCGCCGAACGACCTCCCGGGCCCGGGTAGGGTCGGAGCACTGAGCTCCGGCCCGACCCGGGCCCCGTCGCGTTCAAGGGGAGCAGTGCCGACCACGCCCGTCCCGTCAGCCGGGGACGAGCACTGGGCGCCTCCGCACCTGGTGCTGGCCCGACGCGTGCTCACGTACGCGGGCAGGCTGTTCCCGGAGCGTGACGCGAGCGGGGTCGTCGTGGAGTACTCGCCCCTGGCGGGCATGGCGGCCGTCGAGCACCGCTACCCCGCCTGGGCGCTCGGGCCGTTCAGCCGGATCGAGCCGGAGTTCGCGTTGCCGGAGCAGCCGGGCGTGTTCGCGCTCGTCACCGCGGGCGTCACCCGGTACGTGGGCCACGCGCGCGACCTCGAGGTGGCGTTCGGGCCGCGCGTCGGCATCGGGAACATCAGCCGGCGGCAGGCCCAGCACGCGCGGTGGGAGGAGCGGTGCCGCCTCAACCGCCTGATCACCGCCGAGGCGCGCGGCGGCCGCACGGTGGACCTGTACGTGCTGGCGATGGACCGTCGTCCGTGGTGGCGGCCGGCCGGCGGTGCCGCCGAGTCGCCCGCAGCCGTGGCGGCCGAGCTGGTGGAGACCAACCGCGGCGACTGGCACCTGCCGGAGTGAGGGGGCGAGGGTGGCCGACGTGATCGTGGTGGCGGCGGCGCTCCTCGACGACCTCGAGGAGCCGACCGCGATGCTGGCGGCTCGCCGCGCGCGGCCGGAGCACCTGCGCGGTCGCTGGGAGTTCCCGGGCGGCAAGGTCGACCCCGGCGAGACCGCCGAGGCAGCCCTCCACCGCGAGATCCGCGAGGAGCTCGGCGTCGGCATCCGCCTGGGCGCGGAGCTGCCCGGTCCCGACGACGGCGCGTGGCGGATCTCCGAGCGGCACCTCATGCGGCTGTGGTCGGCCGTCGTCGTCGACGGGGTGCCAGCCGCGCTGGAGCACGAGGAGCTGCGCTGGCTGGAGCGCGCCGCGTGGCTCGACCTCGACTGGCTCGACGCGGACGTGCGCATCGTCCGCGCGCTGGTCGAGCGCGTCAGCGGGGACGGGGCGGCGCGTCGCAGGTGACCAGGTGGTCGTCCACCAGCCCGCAGGCCTGCATGGCGGCGTAGGCCGTCGTCGGCCCGATGAACCGGAAGCCGAGTGCCTTCAGCTCCTTGGCGAGGGCCACGGACTCCGGCGTCGAGGGCGGGACGTCCGCGTAGGTGGCGGGCCGGTCCCGCGGCTCGGGGGCGTGCGACCAGACGACGTCGGTGAGCGTCCGCCCGGCGTCCCACAGCCCGACCACCGCCCGCGCGTCGTCGATCGCGGCCGCGATCTTGGCCCGGTTCCGCACGATGCCCGCGTCGGCGAGGAGGCGCGCGACGTCGTCGTCGGTGAAGGCGGCCACGGCCTCCGGGTCGAAGCCCGCGAACGCGGCGCGGAACGCGGGCCGCTTGCGCAGGATGGTCAGCCACGACAGGCCCGACTGGAACGCCTCGAGGCAGAACCGCTCCAGCAGCTCGGCCTCCCCGCGCACCGGTACGCCCCACTCGGTGTCGTGGTACTCCGCGTAGAGCGGGTCGCCGTCGCCGAAGCAGCGCATGCCGGTCCTCCTGGTCTGCCGGGGTGGTGTCCCGAACGCTAGACCGCGCCGCCGACGCGGCCCGGCGCCGTGCACACCCGGCGGGGGCCTCAGTCGTCCACAGGCTCGTCCGCCGTCGTCGTCGTCGCTGCCGTCGTCGTCGCTGCCGTCGCCGCCGTCGTGCGCGCGATGAGAGCGGCGACGCCGTCCAGCAGCAGGCCGATCCGGAAGGCGATGCCCCCGTCGTCCGGCACCGGCGCGTCGAAGCCGTCGACATCGAGGGCCGCCCACACGTGCGGGTGGGTCTCGCGCGTCGTCAGGCGCCGCAGCAGGCTCGCGTAGTCCAGGAGCGCCGGGTGCCCCGGTGCACCGCCGGCGGGTGGCTCCTCCCCCGCGGGCCCGCGCGGCGCGAGCGCGGCCGCCAGGAGCACGCCCTCGCTGAGCATCTGCAGCGACGCCGCGCCCGCCACCTCCACCCGCAGCGCCACGGGCAGGCCCGTGCCGGCC
>JAEWYD010000351.1 GCA_023462275.1 Actinomycetes bacterium | reverse complement strand
CGCCCCGGGGCCCCCCCCCCCGGGGGGCCCCCCGGGGGCCCCCCCGCCCCGGCGGTCGGTCGCCCGCCCGTCGGCAGGCACTACGGGTCGCCGCGCCGCAGGAAAGGGACACAGGCGGTCAGGAGTGCTTTCCGTGGAAAGCGGTTTGAGCCGTGTTCATTGTCAGCCGGGAGCCACGGGGCATCCGGGTCCGTCCGGTGCCCTGGGACACGAGCCGGGCGAGCCGCCGTTTCAGCAAATCGGGGACTTCCCCGGTCTGCGCCTTGTCATTCGGCCCAGCTCTTGATCATCATGGGCGCGCGCGACATCTTCGCGACATCGTCGACGGGCATGATCGTCGCTCCCGGGAGCGCCACCCCGGATCGCCCCAGCACCTCGAGCGCCTCAGCACCTGAAGGAGCACACCCGTGGACACTCCGCAGCGCCGCCCGATGCCCGCCGACCGCGTGGAGATGTACCGGCGCTCGGCCGCCGAGGCGCTGGCCGAGATCGACGAGCTGCAGAGCGAGATCCTCGCGGCGCAGGCGCGCGTGACGACGCTCATGAAGCGGGTGCGGGCGCTCGAGAACCTCGTCGGCGCGGTGCACGACCTGGTCGGCCCGTCGGTCGAGCTGCCGATCGCCATGCGTCCCGTGCGGATCGAGGGGCTGAGCGCGCCCCTCGACGAGCCCCTGCCGCAGCGCCGCCGCGAGCGCACCCGCGTGCACGCCGCCGACGAGCCCGCGTACGCGCCGTCGACCCCGGCGCCGACCGGGTCGCCGGTGTGGATGCCCTCGCGGTCCGACGCCGCCGCGATCTGACGGCCCTCAGGGACGCGCGGCGAAGCGCTCCAGCAGCGCGGCGTTGCCGGAGACGATGATCGTGTCGTCCGCGGCGATCCGGGTGGCCTCCGTCGCGTAGACGAAGTCCTCGCCCGGCGACTTCACGCCCAGGATCGTCACGCCGTAGCGCTTGCGGATCTGCGACTGGGCGATCGTGAAGCCCTGCACCTCGCGCGGCGGACGCATCTTGACGATCGTGAAGTCGTCCTCGAGCTCGATGTAGTCGAGCAGCTTCCCGCTGACCAGATGCGCGACGCGGTTGCCGGCGTCGGCCTCCGGCAGCACGACGTGGTGGACGCCGATGCGCCGCAGGATGCGCGCGTGCTCGGCGGAGATCGCCTTGGCCCAGATCTGCGGGACCTCCAGGTCGACGAGGTTGCCGGCCACCAGCACGCTCGCCTCGAGCGACGTACCCACGCCGACGACCGCGACGGGGAAGTCCGCGGCGCCGAGCTGCACGAGCGCCTCCGGGTTCGTGGCGTCGGCCTCGACGAGGGGGAAGCGGCCCGTGAAGTGCTGGACGAGCGCGGACGAGCGCTCGACGGCGAGCACGTCGTGCCCCAGCCGCTCGAGCGTGAGCGCGATCGCCGAGCCGAAGCGGCCCAGGCCGATGACGAGCGTCCCGGCGCCCTTCGCGGGCGACTCGGGGCGGCCGGGCCGGGGGTGGTGCTCGGTGCGGCCGCTGCGGAGCGGTTCGGTGTCAGCCAATGATCGGCCTCTCCTCGGGGTAGCGGATGACCCGGCGCCGGTCGCGCATCGCGAGCGCGGCCGCCAGGGTGATCGTCCCAGTGCGGCCCGCGAACATCAGCGCGGACAGCACGTACTTGCCGGACTCGGGTAGCTCCGGCGTCAGGCCCGTGCTCAGGCCCACCGTCGCGAAGGCCGAGACGGTCTCGAACAACACCCGGTCCAGCGGCTCGCCGGTGATCTCGAGCAGCGCCGTCGTCGCCACCATCACCATCACGGCACCCACGATGGCGACCGCGACGGCGAGCCGCAGGCTCTCGCGCGGGATCCGCCGGCCGAAGGCCTCCATGTCCCGGTCGCCGCGGGCCTCGGACACGATCGCGAGCAGCAGGACGGCGAACGTCGTCACCTTGATGCCGCCCGCCGTCGAGGCGCTGCCGCCGCCGACGAACATCGACGCGTCCGTCAGCAGCCAGCTCGACTCGTGCATGTGCGCGACGTCGACCGTCGCGAAACCGCCCGAGCGCGGCATGACGCCCATGAACAGGGCGCGCAGGAGCCGCTCCCCGACGCCGAGCCCGCCCAGCGTCGCCGGGTTGGACCACTCGAAGCTGCCGATCAGCAGCGTCGTGCCGACCAGCAGTGCAAGAGACGTGACCACGGTCAGCTTGCTGTGCAGCGTGAGCCTGCGCGGACGCCAGCCCCGGCGCGCGAGGTCGTGGATCACGGGGAAGCCCAGCGCGCCGATGAAGACGCCGAGCATGAGGGGCGCGCACACCCACCAGTCGCTCGCATAGGGCGCGAGGCCCTCCGTCGTCGGGACGAACCCGGCGTTGTTGAACGCCGAGACCGCGTAGAAGACGCCGTGCCAGACGGCGCGCCCCGCGCTCTCGTCGACCAGGAACCGGGGCACGAGCAGCAGCGCGATCGCCGACTGGATGGTCAGCGACGTCAGGACGACGACGCGGATGAGCGAGCCGACCTCGCCCAGGCCTCGGCTGCCGACCTCGGGCGCGGCGAGCAGCCGCTGCGTCAGGCCGATGCGGCGGGAGACCGCCATGCCGAGCAGCGACGCGAGCGTCATGACGCCGAGGCCGCCCACCCAGACGCCGGAGATGATCACCGCCTGCCCGAAGCCGGACCAGTAGGACCCCGTGTCGACGGTGGTCAGGCCCGTGATGCAGACGGCGGAGGTCGCCGTGAAGAGGGCGTCCACGAACGGCGCGCGGTGCCCGTCGGACGTCGCCGCGGGTGTGGAGAGCAGCGCCGTCACGACGCCGACGATGCCGGCGAAGGCGACGAGCGTCAGGCGCGCGGGCGAACGCCGCGCGGCGGTGTCGACCGCCTCCCGGAGTGCGGCGACCGGCCGGGGGACCTGCATCACCACCTCCTGTCGGGCTCCCACTCTGGCACAGCGGGCGCACGGGCGACGTGGGACGCCCACCCCGCCGGGACGTGGGACGCCGGGCCCGCGCCGGTGCGGTCGGCGGGGTCGCCCGGTTAGCGTCAGGTCATGGCACCTCGTCGCCGCGCGCGGACCCGGGTCGTGTGGAGCCCGGCGTTCCTCGAGTACGACTTCGGCGCGCAGCACCCGATGACCCCGCTGCGCCTCGACCTGACCTTCCGGCTGGCGCGCGAGCTCGGCGTGCTCGACCTGCCCGGCGTCGACGTGGTCGGGGCCGCCCCCGCGCACGACGCGCTCCTGCGCACCGCGCACGACGCCGAGTACGTGGCGGCCGTGCACCGCGCCTCCGAGCTGGGCGAGCCTGACCCGGACCGCGGGCTCGGCACCGAGGACGACCCGGTGTTCCCCGGCATGCACGAGGCCGCGGCGCGCCAGGTGACGGGCAGCGTGGAGTCGGCGCTCGACGTCTGGCACGGCGAGTCGCGGCACGCGGTCAACCTCGCGGGCGGGATGCACCACGCGATGCCGGGCCGGGCGTCCGGGTTCTGCGTCTACAACGACGCCGTGGCGGCGATCCGGGCACTGCTCGCCGACGGCGCGGAGCGGGTCGCGTACGTGGACCTGGACGTGCACCACGGCGACGGCGTCGAGCACGCGTTCTGGGACGACCCGCGGGTCCTCACGGTCTCCGTCCACGAGAGCGGGCACACGCTCTTCCCCGGCACCGGCCACGCGCACGACGTCGGCGGGCCGGCCGGGCAGGGGTTCGCCGCCAACGTCGCGCTGCCCGCCGGGACGGGTGACGCCGGCTGGCTGCGCGCCGTCGGGGCCGTCACCCTGCCGGTGGTGCGGGCGTTCCGGCCGCAGGTGCTCGTCAGCCAGCACGGCTGCGACGCCCACGGCCTCGACCCGCTGGCGAACCTGGCGGTGAGCGTGGACGCGCAGCGGGCTGCGGCGATCGCCGTGCACGAGCTGGCGCACGAGGTGGCCGACGGGCGCTGGCTCGCCCTCGGCGGCGGGGGCTACGCCATCGCGCAGGTCGTGCCGCGCGCCTGGTGCCACCTGCTCGCCGTCGCCGCGCACGAGCCGATCGACGTCGAGACGCCGGTCCCGGAGGGCTGGCGCGCGTACGTGGCCGAGCAGCTCGGGTTCCCCGCGCCGGTCGTCATGGGCGACGGCGGTGTGGGCGACCTGCCCCGGCCCTGGAGCGAGGGCTACGACCCCGCCGACCCCGTGGACCAGATGATCCTGGCCACCCGCCGCGCCGTCTTCGACTGGCACGGGCTCGACGCGCTCTACGACTGACCGCGCTGCGCGTACGGCGGCCCGCGCCGACTGCCCGGCGCGCGCCCGCTGCCGCACCCGCCCCGGCTGGCGCACCCCGCGCCCACTGCCGCACCCGCCCCGGCGCCCCGGCGGGGCAGCGGAGACTTTGCGACGACATGCATCGCAAAATCTCCACGGCCCGCGCCTACGAGTGATCAGCAGTCACCCTGGTCACCTCTTTCACACCCGTCCCACAAGGCCCTACGGTTAGCCCTGCGTGCCGGGCGGCGCGCCGGTACACCTGGACAGGAGAGCGGGCACCCATGAGCACGGGCGGTCAGCGGGTGCGGTACCTCACCGTCGCCGAGGTGGCGGAGACGATGCGCCTGTCGCGCATGACCGTGTACCGCCTGGTCCAGCGCGGCGACCTGCCCGCCGTCCGCGTCGGCCGCTCCTACCGCGTGCCGGCCGACGCCCTCGACGCCTACCTGGCCGCGGCGGAGGTCGCCCGCGACGACGACGCCGGCCAGGCGGGGAGCGCGCGCCTCTCCTCCTGACGTCCCACCCCCTCCCGCCGAGCGCTGCCGTCCCTGCCGAGCGCTGTCGCTCGAGCGGCAGGACTGACGTGGGACGGCAGCGCTCGGCGTGCGATGTGGGTGTGCGCAGCGGTCGCACGGACCCGGTAGAGTGGCGGCCGGACTCTCCCGAGCGCGGGGGACCTGCGGCCCCCGACGGGGGTGGGACAGGGGAACCGCGTGCAGACCCGAAACCGAGCGAGGACACGTGGGCTCCGTCATCAAGAAGCGCCGCAAGCGCATGGCCAAGAAGAAGCACCGCAAGCTGCTGCGGAAGACGCGTCACCAGCGCCGCAACAAGAAGTGACGGTGCGCGCCCGCCCGTAGGGGTGGGCGCCAGTGTCCCGGGCCCGGTCCCCACGACCCGGCCCGCCCCCGGCCCGGCGCAGGGGACATGAT
>JAEWYD010000350.1 GCA_023462275.1 Actinomycetes bacterium | reverse complement strand
GCGCCGACCGCAGGGCCACGGGCGCGCCCACCGCCACGCCGCGGCCGCGCAGCACCGCCGTCGCGACGCCCTGGCCCGCCAGGCGCCGCCAGTGCTCGCCGAGCCACAGCTCGGCGTCGTAGCGCGTGCCGAAGGCCGGGCTCATCGGCTGGTCCACGGGCCGGCCTCCGGCGTCGACGAGCTCCCAGTCCCACGCGGCCCCAGCCGTCATGCCAACCCCCGGTTCACGCGCGCGGCCCAGAACGGGCCCTCGTAGATGAAGCCCGTGTACCCCTGCACCAGATCGGCGCCGGCGGCCAGGTACGCCCGGGCGTCCGCGGCGGTCGTGATGCCGCCGCACCCGATGATCGTCGGACCGGGGCCGAGCCGCGCGCGGAGCCGCCGGACGACGGCCTGCCCCCGCGGCCGGAGCGCCGGACCGGACAACCCACCGGGGCCCAGGTCGTGCGCGATGGTCGTGTTGACCGCCACCGTGCCGTCCAGGCCGAGCTCGAGGGCGAGGTCCGCGACCGCGTCCACCTCGTCGTCGGACAGGTCCGGCGCGATCTTGACCAGCAGCGGGACCGAGCCGGGCCGCGTGACCTCGTCGGCGGCCGCCCGCACCGCGCGCAGGATCGGCCCGAGCAGCTCGACGGCCTGCAGGTCACGCAGACCCGGGGTGTTGGGCGACGAGACGTTCACCACCAGGTAGTCCGCGTACGGCGCGAGCAGCCGGGCGCTCGTGGCGTAGTCCTCGGCGGCCTGGTCGGCGGGCGTGGCCTTGCTCTTGCCGATGTTCACGCCGATCACCACGCGGCGGCCGGACCTCGTCCGGCGCAGGCGCGCCAGCCGTGCGGCCGCCTCCGCGGAGCCGTCGTTGTTGAACCCCATACGGTTCCGGATGCCCCGCTGGTCCAGCACCCGCCAGAGGCGCGGCCGGTCGTTGCCCGGCTGGGCCAGCGCGGTCAGGGTGCCGATCTCGACGAAGCCGAAGCCGAGCATCGCCAGGCCCCGCACGCACGTGCCGTCCTTGTCGAAGCCCGCCGCCACGCCGAAGGGTGCCGGGAACGTGCGGCCGAGCGCCCGCACGGGGCGGTGCCCGCGCGTGCAGACCGCACGCACCGCGTGGCTCACGCCGGGCACGACGCCGGCCCACCGGATCGCGGTGAAGGCCAGGTGGTGCGCACGCTCGGGGTCCAGGCGCCGCAGGACGTGGGTGAACAGGAGCCCGTACACGAGCGCAACCTACCCGGCCGGCTGCGCCGGTCGCGGCCGGGTCCGCGCCAGCCACCACAGGCCGACCCACGGGAGGACGAGCGGCACGAAGCCGTAGCCCTCGCCGAAGCCGGACCAGACCGTGGCGTCCGGGAAGAGGTCTGGGGCCGCGAGCGAGAGCCCACCGACGACGAGCACCCCGACCGCCTCCGTGCCGACGGCCGCCCACGCGACGCGGCGCCAGCCGGGACCGCCGCGCGCGAGCGCGACGGTGGCGAGCACGTAGACGACGCCGGCGACCGCCGAGAGGAGGTAGGCGAGCGGCGCGGCGCCGAGGTCCCGGGCGATCTGGACCGTGGAGCGCGCCGTCGCGGCGAGCGCCAGCACGGCGTAGACCGCGACCACGAGACGGCCCGGCCCGCTCGCCGTCGACGCCACCCGGGCGGGTTCCTCGCGCCGGGGCTCGACGGCGCTCATCCGGCCCACACCACGACGGCTCGGTACTGCAGGAACCCGACGGTGAACGCCGCGACGAGGAGCACGACGGAGCTCCAGCGGGTGCGCTCGGCGAAGGCCCAGGCCGCCGCGACGGGCAGGATCAGGAGCGTGCTGACGAGGTAGCCCCAGAACGTGGCGGCGTCCGCGGGCCCGTCCTCCCCGGCGGCGCGCACCGCGGCCACGACGACCTCGACCAGCAGCAGCGCCTCGACGACGCCCGCCGCCAACAGCTGGCGCAGGATGACGGGCCGGTCCACGGCGGCGCGCCAGCCCGCCCAGGCGGCGAGGGCGACGCACCCGGCGACGACGGCGATCACGAGGGGCGTCCACACGCGCCCGAGGATACGTGGCTAGCATCCGAGGATGACCACCGTCACGCTGACCTCGTCCGACCCTGCCCGCATCGCCGCCGACGTCCTCGCGGTCCCGGTCGCCGCCGGCCCGACCGGCCCGGTCCTCCTCGGGCCCGCGCTCCCGGAGGAGCTGCGCCGTCGGCTGACGGACCAGGCCCGGGCCCTGGGCATCACGGGCGACGTGGACGAGGTGCGCCGCGCGACCACCGACGGCGACGCGACGGCGCCCGTCGTCGCCCTCGTCGGCGTGGGCGCGACGACGGAGCCCGACGCCGAGGCGCTGCGGCGCGCGGCGGGCGCCGTGGTGCGGCAGGTCACCGGGGTGTCGTCCGTCGCCCTCGCGTTCCCGGCCGACGACGTCGCGCAGGTCGCCGCGCTCGCCGAGGGCGCGCTGCTCGGGGCGTACGTCTTCACGCGGTACCGCGAGCCCGCGCCCGGCGCCCGGCCGGCCGAGCGGGTCGAGGTCGTGACGCCCCTGGTCAAGGACCGCGACGCGCGACGCGCCGTCGAGCGGGCCGAGGTGCTCGCCCGCTCGGTCCACGCGGTCCGCGACCTCGTGAACACGGCGCCGGCGGACCTCTACCCGGCAGCCTTCGCCGACCACGCCCGGGCCGCGGCCAAGGGGACCAAGGTCAAGGTGACGGTGCTGGACGAGAAGGCGCTCGTCGCCGGTGGCTACGGGGGGCTCGTCGCCGTCGGGCAGGGCTCCGTGCGGCCGCCGCGCCTGGTCAAGGTCAGCTACTCCCCCAGCCGCGCGAAGCGCCACGTCGCGCTGGTCGGCAAGGGCATCACCTTCGACTCCGGCGGCCTCTCGATCAAGCCGGCCAAGTCGATGGAGACGATGAAGAGCGACATGGCCGGCGCCGCAGCCGTGCTCCACACGGTGCTGGCCGCCGCGGCGCTCGAGGTGCCGGTCGCCGTCACCGGGTGGCTGTGCCTCGCGGAGAACATGCCCTCGGGCAGCGCGCAGCGCCCGTCCGACGTCATCACGCAGCGCGGCGGGACCACCGTCGAGGTCCTCAACACCGACGCCGAGGGCCGGCTGGTCCTGGCGGACGGCCTGGTGGCGGCCACGGAGGAGAAGCCGGACGTCGTCGTCGACATCGCCACGCTGACGGGCGCACAGCTCGTGGCGCTGGGCACGCGCGTCAGCGCCGTCATGGGCACCGACGCCGCGCGCGACCAGGTGGTCGCCGCGGCCGGGGCCGTCGGGGAGCTGGCGTGGCCGATGCCGCTGCCGGAGGACCTGCGGGACGGCCTGCGCTCGTCGGTCGCGGACATCGCCAACGTCGCTGCGGACCGCAACGGCGGGATGCTCCGCGCCGGCCTCTTCCTCCGCGAGTTCGTCGGCGACACGCCGTGGGCGCACGTCGACATCGCCGGCCCCTCGTTCAACGAAGGCGCGCCGTGGGGCTACACGCCCGCCGGTGGCACCGGGTACGGCGTCCGCACGCTGCTGGGCTTCCTCGAGGGCTGAGCCCTCCCGGAGGCCGCGGGGGTGGTCAGCCCTGGTTCTGCCGGGCGGACCACTCCCGCATACGCCGCGGGTAGCCGGTCAGCTGCACGTCGTACACGGGGATGCCGAGCTCCCGTGCGATCTCCCGCGCGGTGCGCGCGTCGGGGACCTTGCGCCGCGTCCACTCCCCCGAGACCGCGACGAGGACGACGGTGGTCTGGGTGACGTGCGTGGGCGGCTCGATGTACGCCTCCACGCCGGCCTTCTCGCTCACGAAGCGGCGCAGGTGGGCCAGGGTGGCCACGCGGGCCTCGGAGTCGTCGCGCCGCTTGCGCGATCGGAACAGCGCCATGGTCGAAGCCTAGGTCTCCGCAGACGTAGGATGATTAACACGGCGCGCGGCGGGCAGTGGTGGCTTCGGTTCCCGCCTTTTGCACTGTGATGACAAGATGACCGGAGCACTGATCACCGACGGGGAGAGTCACGTGGCCGACACGTACGACATCGTGGTCCTGGGTGGCGGCAGCGGCGGGTACGCGACCGCCCTGCGCGCGACGGAGCTGGGGCTCAGCGTGGCGCTGATCGAGGCCGACAAGGTCGGCGGGACCTGCCTCCACTACGGCTGCATCCCCACGAAGGCCTTCCTGCACGCCGCCGAGGTGGCCGACGCCGCCCGCGAGAGCGAGAAGTTCGGGGTCAAGGCGACGCTCGAGGGCATCGACATCGCCGGGCTGCACCAGTACAAGGACTCGGTCATCGGCCGGCTCTACAAGGGCCTCCAGGGCCTCGTGAAGGCGCACGGCATCACCTTCGTCGAGGGCTACGGCCGCCTCGTCGGCCCCGACACCGTCGAGGTCGACGGTCGGCGCTACACGGGCCGTGCGGTCGTCCTCGCCACCGGCTCGTACTCGCGCACCCTGCCGGGCCTCGAGATCGGCGGCCGGGTCATCACCTCCGAGGGTGCCCTGACCCTCGACCGCGTGCCGGGCTCCGTCGTCGTGCTCGGCGGCGGCGTGATCGGCTGCGAGTTCGCGAGCGCATGGAAGTCGTTCGGCACCGAGGTGACGATCGTCGAGGCGCTCCCCCACCTGCTCCCGAACGAGGACGAGGCGCTCTCCAAGGCGTTCGAGCGGGCGTTCCGCAAGCGCGGCATCCAGTTCTCGACCGGCGTCCGGTTCTCCGGGGTCACCCAGGACGACGCCGGCGTGCACGTCAGCCTCGAGGACGGCCGGACGTTCGACGCCGAGTACCTCCTGGTCGCCGTCGGGCGCGGTCCCCGCACGGCCGACCTCGGGTACGAGGAGCAGGGCGTCCGCGTCGACCGCGGCTTCGTCCTGACGAACGAGCGCTTGCACACGGGCGTCGGCTCCGTCTACGCCGTCGGCGACATCGTGCCCGGCCTTCAGCTGGCGCACCGCGGCTTCCAGCAGGGCATCTTCGTCGCCGAGGAGATCGCGGGCCTGAACCCCGCGCCGATCGTCGAGTCGGGCATCCCGCGCGTGACCTACTCGGACCCGGAGGTCGCCTCCGTCGGGGTCACCGAGGCCAAGGCGAAGGAGATCTACGGCGCGGACGCGGTCGAGACGCTCGAGTACAACCTCGGCGGCAACGGGCGCAGCCAGATCCGCGGCACCACGGGCTTCGTCAAGCTCGTGCGCGCCAAGGACGGCCCCGTCGTCGGCGTGCACATGATCGGCGCGGGCGTCGGCGAGCTCATCGCCGAGGGCCAGCTGGTCGTCAACTGGGAGGCCTACCCGGAGGACGTCGCCGCGCTCGTGCACGCGCACCCCACCCAGAACGAGGCACTCGGCGAGGCGTTCCTTGCTCTCGCCGGCAAGCCGCTGCACGCCCACAACTGACCCGATCGAAGGAGACGCCAGGTCATGTCAGACTCCGTGCGGATGCCGGCACTCGGCGAGAGCGTGACCGAGGGCACCGTCACCCGGTGGCTCAAGCAGGTCGGCGACTCGGTCGCGGTCGACGAGCCCCTGCTCGAGGTGTCCACCGACAAGGTCGACACCGAGATCCCCTCGCCCG
>JAEWYD010000349.1 GCA_023462275.1 Actinomycetes bacterium | reverse complement strand
CCGCGGTCGCGCGGTCCCACCAGGTGGCCGGGACCGTCCCGATGCGCGGGCGTGCAGTAGTGTTCCGGGCGTCAGACATCCTTTAACACCCGTCCGGAGAGGCGGGGAAGGAGGTCAGTGATGGTTCCTGCCATCGACCCCGGGTCCACCGGAACCGACGTGCTGTCCGCAGCCGACGTCGGCCGTGCGTTGACCCGCATCGCCCACGAGATCCTCGAGCGCAACAAGGGTGCCGGCGATCTCGTCCTCCTCGGCATCCCGACGCGGGGCCTGCCGCTGGCCGAGCGCCTCGCCGCGCGGATCGCCGCCGTCGAGCCAGGCGTCGAGGCCGCCCGGCTCGTCGGCTCCCTGGACGTCACGATGTACCGGGACGACCTGCACCGGCACCCGACGCGTGCGATCCAGGAGACGCAGCTGCCGGACGGCGTCGCCGACCTGGACGACCGCGTGGTCGTGCTCGTGGACGACGTCCTGTTCTCCGGCCGCACGATCCGCGCCGCGCTCGACGCCCTCGGCGACCTGGGCCGGCCGCGCGCCGTCCAGCTCGCCGTGCTGGTGGACCGCGGTCATCGCGAGCTCCCGATCCGCGCGGACTACGTCGGCAAGAACCTCCCGACGGCGCTCGGCGAGCAGGTGCGCGTGCTGCTGGCCGAGACCGACGGTGCCGACGTCGTGCGCATCGAGGGGGGCCGGCGATGAGGCACCTGCTCAGCGCGGCGGATCTCGACCGCGCCCGCGCCATCGAGATCCTCGACATCGCGTCCCGGATGGCTGCGACGCAGGGGCGCGAGATCAAGAAGCTGCCCACGCTGCGCGGACGCACCGTCGTCAACCTCTTCTTCGAGGACTCGACCCGGACGCGCATCTCGTTCGAGACGGCGGCCAAGCGCCTGTCGGCGGACGTCATCAACTTCTCCGCGAAGGGGTCGAGCGTCTCGAAGGGCGAGTCGCTCAAGGACACGGCGCTGACGCTGCAGGCCATGGGGGCCGACGCCGTCGTCGTGCGCCACCAGGCATCGGGAGCGCCGCACCGGCTCGCGCACGCGGGCTGGCTCGCGTCCGCCGTCGTGAACGCGGGCGACGGCACCCACCAGCACCCGACCCAGGCGCTGCTGGACGCCTTCACGCTCCGCCGACACCTGACGGGCACGGCGGAGAACCCGGACGGCGTGGGGAACGACCTCGCGGGCCGCCACGTGGCCATCGTGGGCGACGTGCTGCACTCGCGGGTCGCGCGCTCCAACGTGCAGCTGCTCCACACACTCGGCGCCCGTGTCACGCTCGTCGCCCCGCCCACGCTGGTCCCCGTGGGGGTCGAGACCTGGACGTGCGCGACGTCGTACCACCTGGACGAGGTGCTCGGGACCGACGCGCCGGACGCGGTCATGATGCTGCGCGTCCAGCGCGAGCGGATGGGCGGGGACGGCGGCGGGCCAGGCACCGGGACCGGGTTCTTCCCCAGCCCGCTGGAGTACACGCGGGCCTACGGCCTGGATGCACGACGACTTGCGCTGCTGCCCGACCATGCGATCGTCATGCACCCGGGGCCGATGAACCGTGGCCTGGAGATCTCGGCCGACGCCGCCGACTCGCCGCGCGCGGTGATCGTCGAGCAGGTCGCCAACGGCGTGGCGGTCCGGATGGCCGTCCTGTACCGGCTGCTGGCCGGCGAGAGGGAGGCGTTGTCATGAGCTACCTGCTGCGGGCGGTGGCGCCGCTCGGCGGCGAGCGGACCGACCTCCTCCTCGACGACGGCCGGATCGTGGCCGTGGGGGCGGACGCCCGGGGTACGGGTGCCACGGTGGTCGACTGCGACGGTCTCGTGGCGCTGCCCGGCCTCGTCGACCTCCACACCCACCTGCGCGAGCCCGGCCGCGAGGACGCGGAGACGGTCGAGAGCGGGACGCGCGCGGCCGCCGTCGGCGGCTACACGGCGGTGCACGCGATGGCCAACACCTCCCCGGTGGCCGACACGGCGGGCGTCGTGGAGCAGGTGTGGCGTCTCGGCCGCGACGCGGGCTGGGCGGACGTGCACCCCGTGGGCGCCGTGAGCGTCGGCCTCGCGGGCGAGCAGCTCGCCGAGCTGGGCGCGATGGCGCACTCGGCCGCGCGGGTGCGGGTGTTCTCCGACGACGGGCACTGCGTCAGCGACCCGGTGCTGATGCGTCGCGCGCTGGAGTACGTCAAGGCGTTCGACGGCGTCGTCGCGCAGCACGCGCAGGAGCCCCGGCTGACGCGCGGGGCGCAGATGCACGAGGGCGTCGTGTCCGCAGAGGTCGGCCTCGGTGGCTGGCCGGCCGTGGCGGAGGAGGCCGTGATCGCCCGCGACGTGCTGCTCGCGCAGCACGTCGGGTCGCGCCTGCACGTGCTCCACGTCTCGACCGCCGGCTCGGTGGACCTCATCCGCTGGGCGAAGTCGCGGCACATCCAGGTGACGGCCGAGGCGACGCCGCACCACCTGATGCTCACCGACGAGCTCGCCCGCAGCTACGACCCGCTCTTCAAGGTCAACCCGCCGCTGCGCACCGCGGAAGACGCCGAGGCGCTGCGCGCCGGCCTCGCCGACGGCACGATCGACACGGTCGGCACCGACCACGCGCCGCACAGCCGCGAGGACAAGGACTGCGAGTGGGCGGCCGGGGCCTTCGGCATGCTCGGCCTCGAGACGGCGCTCGGCGTGGTCTCCACCCTCATGGTCGCCACCGGCCGCATGACCTGGGCGGACGTGGCCCGCGTGATGTCGGTGGCGCCCGCGCGGATCGGCCGCATCGACAGCGGTCCCCAGGCGCAGGGGCGGCCGCTGACCGCGGGCGAGCCGGCGACGATCACGCTCGTCGACCCGGCGGCGCGCTGGTCGGTGGACCCGACCGCGCTGCAGAGCCTCTCGCGGAACACCCCGTTCGCGGGGCTGGAGCTCACGGGCCGCGTCGTCGGCACCTTCCTGCGCGGCCATGCGACGGTCCTGGACGGGGCCCTCGCCGCGCCGGTCGGGGGTCGCCCGTGACGAGCACGACCGTCGACGTCCTCCTGCTCGCCCTCGTGGCGGTCGCCGCCCTCGGGGCCATGGCCCTCGGCTGGCGGCGGCGCGCGGACCGCTGGTCGACGCTGGTCGCGGACCTCGCGGAGGCCCCGACCACGATGGCGGGGGTGCTCGGCCCGGTGGAGGCCACTTACGTGGCGACCACGCCGGACGACGACCGCTGGCAGCGGATCCCCGCCGCACGGCTGGGCGTCCGGGCGCCCGCGCAGGTGAGCGTGACCGACACGGGCGTGCTCGTGCGGCGCGACGGGGGAGCGGACCTGTACCTGCCGGGCGAGCGGCTGCTCGACGCGGCACCGGCCGACGGCATCGCGGGGACGGCCGTCGGGCGCGGCCGTCTCGCCGTGGTGCGGTGGCGCGCCGGCGACCGCATCCTCGCCACCGGCCTGCTGCCCCGGCACGAGCGCGACCGGGCAGCCCTGATCGAAGCCGTGAACCTGCTGGCCCGAAGGAGGAAGTCATGAGCGACCAGCGCGCCGTGCTGGTGCTGGAGGACGGTCGGGCCTTCACCGGCCGCGCCTTCGGCGCCACCGGCCGGACCGTCGGCGAGATCGTCTTCAACACCGGCATGACCGGGTACCAGGAGACGCTGACCGACCCGTCGTACCACCGCCAGATCGTCGTGATGACGGCGCCGCACGTCGGCAACACCGGGATGAACGACGAGGATCCGGAGTCGTCGCGCATCTGGGTCGCCGGGTTCGTCGTCCGCGACCCCGCGATCCGGCCGTCGAGCTGGCGCGCGCGGCGGAGCCTCCAGGACGCCCTGGTGGCCGAGGGCGTGGTGGGGATCAGCGACATCGACACGCGGGCCCTCACCCGGCACCTGCGCGAGCGCGGCGTCATGCGGGCCGGCATCTTCTCGGGCGACGCCCTGCGCGACGACGCCGGCCGCGACCTGCTGCTGCAGGACATGCTCGACGTGGTGGCCGAGGCGCCGCAGATGAGCGGGGCCGACCTCGCCCGTGAGGTCAGCGTGACGGAGCCCTACACGGTGGAGCCGGTGCGCGGGCCGGTGAGCGGCGCCACCCCGGTCGCGACCGTCGTGGCCGTGGACCTGGGCATCAAGTCCATGACGCCCCAGCGCCTGGCCGAGCGGGGCGTGCGCACGCACGTCGTGCCGGCGACGTCGTCGGTCGAGGACGTGCTCGCCCTGCAGCCGGACGGGGTGTTCTTCTCCAACGGCCCGGGGGACCCGTCGGCCGCCGTTCACGAGGTCGAGCTGCTCCGGGCGGTGCTCGACCGCCGGATCCCGTTCTTCGGGATCTGCTACGGCAACCAGCTGCTGGGCCGCGCGCTCGGCTACCCGACGTTCAAGCTCACCTACGGGCACCGGGGCGTGAACCAGCCCGTGATCGACCGGCGCACGGGCAAGGTCGAGATCACGGCGCACAACCACGGGTTCGCGGTCGACGCCCCCGCGGACGCGGACTCGGTGGCGCCGCACGACGACGGCCGCTACGGGCGCGTGCGCGTGTCGCACCTCGCCCTCAACGACGACGTCGTCGAGGGCCTCGAGTGCCTCGACCTGCCGGCCTTCTCCGTCCAGTACCACCCGGAGGCGGCGGCCGGGCCGCACGACGCCGGGTACCTCTTCGACCGCTTCGTCGAGCTGATGACGTCCAGCAAGGAGACCGATGCCCCGCCGCAGTGACATCAAGAGCGTCCTGGTGATCGGCTCCGGGCCGATCGTCATCGGGCAGGCGGCCGAGTTCGACTACTCGGGTACGCAGGCGTGCCGCGTCCTGCGGGACGAGGGCCTGCGCGTCGTGCTCGTGAACTCGAACCCGGCGACGATCATGACCGACCCCGAGTTCGCGGACGCGACGTACATCGAGCCGATCACGCCCGAGGTCGTCGAGGCGATCATCGCCAAGGAGCGGCCCGACGCCATCCTGCCGACGCTGGGCGGTCAGACGGCGCTGAACACGGCGATCGCGCTCGACACGAACGGCGCGCTCGAGCGCTACGGCGTCCAGATGATCGGCGTCAACACGCGCTCGATCCACCTCGCCGAGGACCGGCAGCTCTTCAAGGGCGTCGTCGAGCGGTGCGGCGCCCAGGTCGCGCGCAGCGTCATCGCCCACACCATGGACGAGGTGCTGGCCGCGGCGGACGAGCTGGGGTACCCCGTCGTCGTGCGACCGTCGTTCACGATGGGCGGCCTGGGCTCGGGCATCGCGCGGGACGAGGCGGAGCTGCGCCAGATCGCCGGCGCGGGCCTGCACTACTCGCCGACCACGGAGGTCCTCCTCGAGGAGTCGATCCTCGGCTGGAAGGAGTTCGAGCTCGAGCTCATGCGCGACAAGGTGGACAACGTCGTCGTCGTCTGCTCGATCGAGAACCTCGACCCGATGGGCGTCCACACCGGCGACTCGGTCACCGTGGCCCCCGCGCTCACCCTGACGGACCGCGAGTACCAGCGGCTGCGGGACATCGGCATCGCGGTGATCCGCGAGGTCGGCGTGGACACGGGCGGCTGCAACATCCAGTTCGCCGTCAACCCGACGGACGGCCGCGTCGTCGTCATCGAGCTGAACCCGCGCGTCTCGCGCTCCTCGGCCCTCGCCTCGAAGGCGACGGGCTTCCCGATCGCGAAGATCGCGGCGCGCCTGGCCGTCGGGTACACGCTCGACGAGATCCCGAACGACATCACGGGCTCGACGCCGGCGTCGTTCGAGCCGGCGATCGACTACGTCGTGGTCAAGGTGCCGCGCTTCGCGTTCGAGAAGTTCCCGGCCGCGGACCCGATGCTGACCACGACCATGAAGTCGGTGGGCGAGGCGATGGCCCTCGGCCGGAGCTTCACCGAGGCCCTCGGCAAGGCGATGCGGTCGATCGACAAGGCCGGCTCGGTGTTCCACTGGACCGGCGAGCCGCCGACCGGGGACGCCCTGACCGCCCTGATGGCCGCCATCACGGTGCCGACGGAGGGTCGGCTCGTCCAGGTCCAGCAGGTGCTGCGGACCGTCGGGCAGCCGGGCGGCGTCGACATCGAGGCGGTGCACGCCGCGACGGGCATCGACCCGTGGTTCCTCGACCAGGTGGCCCTCGTCAACGAGGTCGCCGACGAGGTCGCGGACGCCGCCGAGCTCTCGCGCGAGCTCCTGCACCGGGCGAAGCGGCACGGCCTCTCGGACGTGCAGATCGGCCAGCTGCGGGGGATCTCAGAGCAGACTGTGCGCGAGGTGCGGCACGCCCTCGGCGTCCGGCCCGTCTTCAAGACGGTCGACACGTGCGCCGCGGAGTTCGCGGCCCGCACGCCGTACCACTACTCGGCGTACGACGACGAGACGGAGGTCCGGCCGCGCGACCGGGCGGCCGTCATCGTGCTCGGCTCGGGCCCCAACCGCATCGGCCAGGGCATCGAGTTCGACTACTCGTGCGTCCACGCCGTCCTGGCCCTGCGCGACCGCTACGAGACGGTCATGGTCAACTGCAACCCGGAGACCGTGTCCACGGACTACGACACGTCCGACCGGCTGTACTTCGAGCCGCTGACGTTCGAGGACGTGCTCGAGGTCTACCAGGCGGAGCTGGCCGTCGGGCCGGTCGCCGGCGTCATCGTCCAGCTGGGCGGCCAGACGCCGCTGTCGCTCGCGGCGCGCCTGGAGGAGGCCGGGGTGCCCATCCTCGGCACGCCGCCGGCCGCCATCGACGCGGCCGAGGACCGCGGGGAGTTCGGGCGCGTGCTCGTCGCCGCCGGTCTGCCGGCCCCGGCGTTCGGGACCGCGCGGTCGCTGGCGGAGGCGACCGAGATCGCGCAGCGCATCGGCTACCCGGTGCTCGTGCGGCCGTCGTACGTGCTCGGCGGACGCGGCATGGAGATCGTGTACTCCGACGAGCAGCTCGCCGGGTACGTGGAGCGCGCGCTCGAGGGCGCGCGCGCCGCCACCGCCGGTAGCAGCGCCGAGATCCCGCCGCTGCTGATCGACCGGTTCCTCGACGACGCGATCGAGCTGGACGTCGACGCCCTCTTCGACGGGGACGAGCTCTACCTGGGTGGGGTCATGGAGCACATCGAGGAGGCCGGCATCCACTCCGGCGACTCGGCGTGCGTGCTGCCGCCCGTGACCGTCTCGGCCGCGGAGATGGCGCGGATCCGGGAGTCCACCGAGGGCATCGCCCGGGGCGTCGGGGTGCGTGGCCTGCTCAACGTCCAGTACGCGCTCGTCTCCGACGTGCTCTACGTCCTCGAGGCGAACCCGCGGGCGTCCCGCACCGTCCCGTTCGTGTCCAAGGCCACCGGGGTCCCGCTCGCCAAGGCGGCGGCGCTGGTCATGGCGGGTGCGACCATCGCGGAGCTCCGCGCCGACGGCGTCCTGCCGGCCACCGGCGACGGCGGGTCCCTCGGCATGGACGCGCCGATCGCGGTCAAGGAGGCGGTGCTGCCCTTCAAGCGCTTCCGCACCGCGGAGGGCCGCGTGGTCGACACGGTGCTGGGCCCGGAGATGCGCTCGACGGGCGAGGTCATGGGCATGGACGTGGACTTCCCGACGGCGTTCGCGAAGTCGCAGGCGGCCGCGTTCGGCGGCCTGCCGACGGGCGGGACGGCGTTCATCTCGGTCGCGGACCGTGACAAGAGGGCGATCACCTTCCCGGTGAAGCGCCTGTCGGAGCTGGGGTTCGAGATCCTGGCGACCGAGGGGACGGCGGCGGTGCTCCGGCGCAACGGCATCGCGTCGACGGTGGTGCGCAAGGCCTCCCAGCGCCGCGAGGGCGGGCCGACGATCGTCGACCTCATCAACGACGGCGCGGTGGACCTCGTGGTCAACACGCCGTCCGGCCAGGGCGCCAGGGCCGACGGCTACGAGATCCGGACGGCGACCGTGGCGGTCGACAAGCCGATCGTCACGACCGTGCAGCAGCTCGCCGCGGCGGTGCAGGCGATCGAGTCGATCGTCGCCGGGCCGTTCGGCGTCCGCAGCCTCCAGGACCACGCGTTCGAGCTGCGCACCCGGGGGGACCGGTGATCGCCTTCGGGGCGCGCCTGGGGCGCGCCATGGCCGACCTGGGGCCCGTCTGCGTGGGGATCGACCCGCACCCGGCCCTCCTGGGGGCCTGGGGCCTGCCGGACGACGCCTCGGGCCTGCGCCACTTCGCGCTCACCGTGGTCGACGCCCTGGCCGGCCGGGTCGCGGCCCTGAAGCCGCAGTCGGCGTTCTTCGAGCGCCACGGGTCGCGCGGTGTCGCTGTCCTCGAGGAGGTCGTGGCCGCCGTCCGCGACGACGGCGTCACGCAGCTCGTTGTCGACGCCAAGCGCGGCGACATCGGCTCCACCATGGCCGGGTACGCCGACGCGTACCTGCGTGCGGGCGCCCCGCTGGCGGGCGACGCGCTCACCGTGAGCCCGTTCCTGGGCGTCGGGTCGCTCGAGCCGGCCTTCCGCACGGCGGCCGAGCACGGGCGCGGCCTGTTCGTGCTCGCCCTGACGTCCAACCCGGAGGGCCCGACCGTCCAGCACGCCGTCCGGCCGGGGGAGCGCGGTCCGGAGTCGGTCGCGGCGGCGATCGCGCGGCACGTGGCGGCGCGGAACGCCGCCGAGCTCGAGGCGGCCGGCGACCGGTCCGGGACGACCCTGGGCTCCGTCGGGCTCGTGGTCGGGGCGACCGTGGGCGATGCCGTCGAGCGCCTGGGCATCGATCTGGCGCAGGTGCGCGGACCGCTCCTGGCGCCCGGCGTGGGTGCGCAGGGCGCCGGG